>JBDNGV010000119.1:0-6405 GCA_041689125.1 Daejeonella sp. | reverse complement strand
TAAAGCGATTGCAAAAGTACGTTATGAGGATGAAATGTTCAGGATAGTGTAGGTTGGGTAGAAGAAGTAAGAAGTAAGAATCAAGTATCAAGAATCAAGTATCACAAGATCCAAGAAGTATCAATTGATATTCAATTAGACAAAAAAAAGAACAAAAACAGGCCGCCAATCATTAAGCAGGCGAAGTCTTTGTTCTTTAATTTTATTCTTTGCTCTGTATCTAACTTTTCTTTGCAGTCAAATTAATGCTTAGCTCAAACTCATCATCAATTGCTTTATCGCCAATATCTCCGAAAAAGGTTTTTGAACGAAATTTGATATCATATTTTGTGCGGTCAACCTTGATGCCACTAGCTGCCGCCACTAGAACTCCTTTTCCCTGTTTAACTGTTGCAGGAAATGTTAGTGGATGAGTAATTCCCTTGATAATTAGATTCCCGGTAATATTAACACGATCTTTTCCAGCTGGACTAACACTTGTGATCTCGAATTTAGAAGTTGGATTTTTTTCTGCAGAAAAGAAATCAGGTGATTTTAAATGGGTTGTAACTCGCTCATTATCTGAAGTGATACTTGACATATCCATTAGAAATACACCTTTTTGCAAAGATTTTCCATCATAAACCAGACTGCCATTAGTAATTTTGACTGTACCGGTGTGGCCGCCCCCTACTTTTTTTGCCGACCAACTGATTGAGGAGCTTGCTGCATCAATTGTGTAAACATCTTCTTTAATTGGATTGAAGGCCATCATAAAGATTGATCCTATTAGTAGGATTGTAAAAGAGAATAGTTTTTTCATGTGTTTATTTGCTAATTATTTATTTGATCAATTCCTAGAAATATATTCCAATATATATTTTTGTTTGTCTTTTTGAGGAACTGTCACTGATAAATTACTTGATACTGACATTTCTTTCTACAAGAAATAGTCAAAAATATATTTGGGAAAATTGGAAAATAACAGGTACAACGATTACCAGACTAATATTAATATAGGAATTTAAGATGTTTCATCCTATAACTCGCTAATCAGCCTTGCCTATTGATTCAAGCTTGTTAGTATTCTAAGTAAATAGCATTTTAAAGAAAGTAATTACACTACTTCCTCAGCATAAGATTCTACAGGAGGGCAAGAACAAATCAGTGTTCTATCGCCATGTGTATCATTTACTCGGCCAACTGATGGCCAGAATTTGAAAGCAGCTACATAAGGCAATGGGAATGCAGCTGTTTGACGTGAATAAGGATGCGTCCACTCATCAGCAGTTACAACCGCAGAAGTATGTGGTGCATTTTTTAATGGGTTATCTATTGCATCCAGTTTTCCGCTCTCAACGTCGGATATTTCGGCACGGATGGCAATCATCGCATCGCAAAAACGGTCAAGTTCATGCATAGGTTCTGATTCTGTAGGTTCAATCATGACAGTACCTGCAACCGGAAACGAAACTGTTGGGGCATGGAAACCATAATCCATCAATCGTTTAGCGATATCAGTTACTTCTATTCCGAAAGATTTGAAAGAACGACAGTCCAAGATCATTTCATGCGCGCAACGTCCTTGACTTCCCGAATACAAAACCGGGTAAGAATTTTCCAACCGAGCTTTAATATAATTGGCATTCAGAATAGCGTATTTGGTTGCGTTAGTCAATCCTACACCACCCATCATTGCAATATATGCATGTGATATCAAAAGGATTGAAGCTGACCCCCACGGTGCCGATGAAACTGCAGAAATCGATTTTTCATTACCCATATCATTTACAGTATGACCCGGTAAAAAGGGAGCCAGGTGCTTCGCAACACCGATAGGTCCCATTCCGGGTCCGCCGCCACCGTGCGGAATGCAAAATGTTTTATGCAGATTGAGGTGACAAACATCGGCTCCGATTGCCGCCGGACTAGTAAGTCCAACCTGAGCATTCATGTTTGCTCCATCCATATAAACCTGCCCTCCATTCTGATGAATGATACCACAGATCTCAATGATTGACTCTTCGAATACACCATGGGTAGATGGATAGGTTACCATCAGGCATGAAAGAGCAGAAGAATATTCCTCAACCTTCGATTTCAGGTCGGTAAGATCAATATTGCCTTTTTCGTCACATTTTACAATTACAATCTTCATTCCAGCCATGGATGCAGAAGCAGGATTTGTTCCATGAGCTGAAGAAGGAATTAGTGCAATATTCCTGTGAGTATCTCCTCTGTCTAAATGGTATGCACGAATTACCATGAGTCCGGTATATTCTCCCTGTGCTCCTGAATTGGGCTGTAAACTCATGGCGGCAAATCCGGTAATTTCACTCAGCCATTTATTAAGCTCATCAAAGATCTGCATATATCCCCCAATTTGGTCGGCCGGTGCAAATGGATGCATCTTACTAAATTCTGCCCAAGTAACTGGAACCATTTCTGTGGTGGCATTGAGCTTCATGGTACAGGAACCTAATGCAATCATTGAATGGCAAAGTGAAAGATCTTTTGCTTCCAATGATTTAATGTATCTAAGCATTTCATGCTCAGAATGATAAGAGTTGAAAATCGGGTGTGTTAAATAAGCTGATTTCCGTTCTAATTGGGAAGGAATATGACTACTGACCCCTGATTTAATTGCATCCAGATCCAGTTCATGAGCATTTTTACCCATAACTTTTGCGAAGAAGCGGATAAGTGTCAATACATCATTAGGACTAGTGGTTTCATCCAGTGTTATACTAACTAAAGAACCTTCATAGTTCAGATTTACTTCATTATTTACTGCTTCTGCGTGGATAGGATTAATCAGATCACCCAGATCCAACTTGATTGTATCGAAGAAGAATTTATTTTCCTGTTTATATCCCAGAGATTCAAGTGCCCGAGATAAGAATACCGCTAAGCTGTGGATTCGTCCTGCTATTTTTTGTATTCCCGCAGGTCCATGGTAAACGGCATACATACTTGCCATGATAGCGAGAAGTGCTTGAGCAGTACAAATGTTAGAAGTTGCTTTATCTCTTCGGATATGCTGCTCACGGGTTTGAAGGGCCATACGAAGTGCATAATTCCCGACATTATCAATGGTTACCCCAATAATTCTGCCCGGTAATGAGCGCTTGTAGTCTTCTTTGGTAGCAAAAAAAGCTGCATGAGGTCCACCAAATCCCATTGGAATTCCAAAACGTTGGCTTGAGCCAACCACGATATCAGCACCCCATTCTCCTGGAGGGCTCAATAAAGCCAATGCCATGATGTCGGCTACAACAGTAAGTTTTATATCTTTTTCGTGTGCTTTACTTGCAAAATCCGAGTAATCATAAACCATTCCCTTAGCTGCGGGGTATTGAACAATTGCACCGAACATAGTCTCATCCAATTTTACTGCTTCATGACTACCTATAAGTATCTCAATTCCATAAGGAGCTGCGCGTGTTTTGAGTATATCGATGGTTTGAACAAGGACCTCTTCAGAAACAAAAAATACTTTTGCCTTCTCGTTTTTTCGCAAGCTGTATTGCATGAACATTGCTTCAGCTGCTGCAGTTCCTTCATCTAGAAGTGACGCATTGGCAATTTCCATTCCAGTGAGATCTATCACCATAGTCTGGAAATTTAATAAGGCTTGCAAACGGCCTTGTGCAATTTCTGCCTGATAGGGGGTATATTGGGTATACCATCCCGGATTTTCTAGAATATTACGCTGTATTACACCCGGAATAATTACATCATGGTATCCTTGTCCGATATAAGATTTGAATACTTTGTTTTTGGACGCGGTTTGTTTCAGATCATTCAGGTAATCGGCCTCACTTTTTGCTTCCGGTAGATTCAGATTATTCTTCAATCTGATATTTGGAGGTACTGTTTGACTGATCAATTCGTCAATAGAATTCGCACCAACGGTGCTTAACATTTTGGCAGTGTCCTGCTCATTTGGAGCAATATGACGGTGCTCAAACTTTTCCTGATAATCTATATTAAGCTTCATTAAAAAAGTGGAAATTTTTATGAGGCAAAAATAAGGATTTTCAGCACATTATTTAATTGCAGATATAATAATAGTGTCAATAATTTGAGAGAGCAATTATTCTATCACAAAAGACAATGACTGTTTATTTTTCACCGGAAACATGCCATCCTTCGTCTTTCTTATGTCTCAGTTTATAGGTTTTAGTAATAAACTCGCTGTTGGATCCTTTGTTATTGTCAAATGGATAGAAGTCTGTTTCAACTTTCATTAAAGTTACTGTTACTTTTGCAGAATTATCATTGGTTTTTACAAAATCAACAAGCTTATCATTGTCTAAAGCATAACTGATGGTTTTGATCTTAGCTTTATCTTTACCCTGCTCCAAAACAAATTGTGCCGATTTCTCTGTCAATTTGATTAAATAAACAAACGAACTATCTTTGGAAAGAAAGACCTTCTTTTGTTCCTGAAGGCTCATTGTAATATAACCCGACTCTTCCAGTGCTTTGTACTTATTTAGTTCTTCTTGGTCTTTAATTTCACGGAATTTCATTTCCCCGAAACTGAAATTGGCTGTTTTATATTCCGGATTTTCATCTAGGTAATTTGAAATTACCGATGTTGCTTCGTCATCGTTAATTGTGGTCTCAGTCCCGCATCCGCTGATGAAGGCAAAACCTATAGCAATAAATAAATAGATTACTGTTCTTTTCATAATCGTGTTTTTTAAAGATAGTCAATTCCCAAACATTTGTTTCTAGAGAAAATTTAATTTTTGGCTACACCAATAATATTCTTAGCTCGTCTTTATTCTTTTTACGTTTTTCGCTTTTTTATCTTTTTTCTTTTGTGCTCAAGCTTCCCTTCGGGAGGTTACTACAGCAGAAATTAACATGCCGAGGAGGAACAACGAGACCATGAGCACCTTAATAAAACAATAAATCAAAAGCGAATACATGCCGCCGCTGTCCCGCACGTGCGGGAATGCTATTAATTTAATACTTTGGCTTGGTCTATGCATACCGCACCATCCGCCTTATGCGGAGGAAGAAAGGTTATTAAAGGGGGCTGCTAGCGTATCGTATAATAAAAATATTTGGTGTCATTAGCAGGATATCATAGGTATGTCACCATCGCAAGCACTTTCATATACTTTTTTTGCGGCATTGGACAGGGTGGTAAATTCAACGGTTGCCATAGCACTGACTTTCATAGCCCTGTTCGCAGCCGTTGATGGATGAACGTTCCTAACCCGCTAACATTAATCTTTTAACCTTCAAATCTCAATAAGGGGGTATGAGTTTGAATGAATAAGGATTCCCCGAGCGTGGGGAGGACAAAACGGCGGGCCGGGTGTATGGCCTTAAGTGATGGGAGCGAAGCCAGCCCCGACCTTCAAGAGGGGTCATGTCTTGATGTTACTCAGTATTTATTATTGTTTTTTATAGGTCTTCGTGGTCTCACCGCAAGGGCGGTTCGGCATTGTTTACTTTTTCATCAAGGAAAAAGTGAATAGGCCTCCGCGGCTATGAGCGGTGTAAAATTTTTAATCACACGAATTAATGACAATCCTGAATAATTATAAAATACTGTATATTAAGAATTTAAAGCACTAACTTAATAATATTGGGGTCAAGTGGGAGGCTCTTATTTCTAATTCAACTAAAACATCCAATTGAAAAGCCTAAATAGAGATATTTTGTATATAAAATACTTTACCAGGACACTAATGATTCCCAAACAAACTCTTTGAAAATTAAGGGACCATACCCTTTTAAATTATTTCCACCAAATACTCTCCAGTTTTCTCCTTAAATGAGCCGAAACATATAATATTTGTCTCTGGAATTCCATTTAAGCGAAGAATTTCTTCAAACTCAGCTGTTTTCGATTCTTCCACAGCAAGCAGCAAGCCTCCGCTGGTTTGAGGATCGGAGAGTATTGTTGTTTTACGGTTCAGTTTTTTACTTTCTGATAAAATCTTATGTCCGTAACTGTTCCAATTTCTGATAGTACCTCCCGGAACTGAATTTTGATCAAGGTATTCTTCGATCACTTCAATTTTTGGAACTTTGTCGAATTCAATGTAGGCCTTTAAATTACTTCCTTCGCACATTTCTGAAAGATGTCCCAGCAAACCGAAGCCTGTTACATCTGTCATTGCCTTTACATATTCCAGCTTTCCCAAAGTTTCACCGATGTTATTTAGCATCGACATGCTTTTTAGGGCAATATCTGAATGTTCTGGTTTAAGAATTCCCTTTTTTTGTGCCGTTGTCAGGATTCCAACGCCTAGTGCTTTGGTGAGATAAATTTTACATCCTGCCTCTGCAGTAGAATTCTGTTTTAAATGTTCTATAGCTACTATGCCATTAACAGACAGGCCGAATACCGGTTCAGGACAATCAATGCTATGCCCACCGGCAAGAGTTATTCCCGCTTCT
>JBDNGV010000118.1:0-5092 GCA_041689125.1 Daejeonella sp. | reverse complement strand
TAGATCTCCAATGCAGCAACCGAGACTGCTGTGAGTGTTTCCATTTCAATACCTGTTCGTCCAATAGATTTAGCTTCACCTTGTATCACTATTCCTGTCCGGTTAAGGATATCATCACTAAATAAGTCGGAATGAAGTTTTCTGCCAAGAAATTCAAAAGTAAAATCCATGCCATCAATATTAACCGGATGGCAATGGGGTAGAAGCTGTGGAGTAAGTTTGGCTCCTAAGAAACCGGCTGCACGAGCCACATCAAACAGATTTCCCTTGGGAAGCTCATTGGAATTAATCAGATCGATGCTCTTTTCTGAACAAAATATAATTCCTACTGCCCTCGCGGTACGGAGTGTGATCTGTTTATGACTGATATCGCGCATTTTAGGTTATAAGTTATACGTTTTACGTTTTACGTTTTTGAAATTGATAAGTTGAGAATGTTATTTGAGTAGTAAAGCTAAGAATTTGTTTACCATAAATAATTATTCAATTGAATCAACTACCGTAGTAGCTGAACAAGCAGATAAAAAGGAAAACATGTTTGATTTTCATGGCAATAAAAATAGTACACTTTTTGTTTTTCAAGTATCAGGAAAATAAATGAAAATTTCTTTGTTTAGCTTACAGAAATCGACTTTTACCTATTTTAACTTTGTAAAAATTGTGTATTTTGTAGAACGAAAGATTATGTGCTTAATTAGTTATTGGAATCTAAATTTAATATGAATACAATATGCATAGTATAGGCCTTAAACAACAAGGAAATATTTATTTCCTACGTTTGGAGTTTTAACCACTCGTATGCAATTAACAAAGGTTCCATCCCGTACATGCGGGATTAAAAAACAAATAAATAAATGAAAATCGGTCTTTTTATACCCTGTTATGTTAACCAGTTATATCCGAATGCTGCAATAGCTACGCTAGAGTTGCTGCAGAAGTTAGGTACTGATGTGACTTATCCTGCAAAACAAACCTGCTGTGGTCAGCCAATGGCGAACTCGGGTTACGAACATCTTAGTCAATCCTGTAATGATTTATTTATTGAAAATTTTTCCGCTTTTGACTACATCGTGGCACCATCTGCCAGTTGTGTGTTGCATATCAAAGATCATTTGCATTCACACGCAAATGAAGCAGCAGCAACCGAAATTCGGGGAAAGATCTATGAACTGGTAGAATTTCTTACCGATGTGCTTAAAATTGAGAAACTGGATGCTAATTTCCCGCATAAAGTTGGGATTCATCAGAGTTGCCATGGATTAAGAGGTCTTCATCTGGCGCAGATGTCTGAGTTGGTTGCACCTGATTTTTCAAAGCCCCGCCATCTGCTGAATATGGTAAATGGCATTGAGTTGACTGAACTTGATCGGGTTGACGAGTGTTGTGGTTTTGGTGGGCTTTTCTGTATTGCAGAAGAAGCTGTATCCGTAAAAATGGGTAAAGACCGCATTACGGATCACACCAAACATGGTGCTGAATACATCACTTCACCTGATCTTTCCTGCCTGATGCACTTGGAAGGAATTCTTCTGCGAAACAAAAGCAAGGTTAAGATTATACATATAGCAGAAATATTAAATAGCTCACCCACAAAGGCATGAAAAGTACTTTAGATCACGCAACATTAGCAGAAGAATTTAATAAAGATGAAGAACGTGTCGATTGGCACGATGGTGCACTTTGGTGGATCAGACAGAAACGCGATCGCTCTGCAAATCAAACCCCACAATGGGAGGAATTAAGAGAGGCGGCCTCTGCAATTAAATCCAATGTGATTTCCAATCTGCACGATTACCTGATACAGTTTGAAGAGAATCTGAAGAAAAATGGTGTTAAGGTTTACTGGGCCACAGATGCAGAGGAGCATAATCAAATCGTTTATTCTATACTAAAAGAGAAGGAAATCAAGCAGATGGTTAAGAGTAAGTCTATGCTTACTGAAGAATGCCAATTGAATGAATACTTGGAAGACCGGGGTATTGAGGTAATTAATTCTGATCTAGGTGAGTATATTCAACAGATTGATAATGAGCCGCCTAGTCATATTGTATTGCCATGTATTCACAAACGTAAAGAAGAAATAGGCGAGTTGTTTCATGAGCACCTCGGGACAGAAAAAGGTCTTTCAGATCCGACCTTATTAACCAGAGTAGCACGAAAACACCTTAGCAATGTATTCCTGACGCGTCGTGCAGCACTAACCGGTGTAAATTTTGCTGTCGCCGAAACTGGTGAGTATGTAGTTTGTACTAATGAAGGGAATGCGGATATGGGTGCACATCTTTCAGAGGTTCAGATCGCTTCCATGGGTCTTGAGAAGATCATTCCCGAGCGGAAGCATCTGGGGGTATTTCTAAGATTACTCGCACGCAGTGCAATAGGACAGCCGATAACCATTTATTCCAGTCACTATAAGAAACCTCGCGCGGGACAAGAGATGCACTTGATATTAGTTGATAAGGGTAGAAGCGATTTATTGGCCCGACCAGATTTCAGAGATTCTTTGAAATGTATTAAATGCGGAGCTTGTATGAATACTTGTCCCGTTTACCGTAAAAGCGGTGGTTTAAGCTATCATAATACGATCTCCGGACCGATTGGGGCAATTCTTGCGCCAAATCTGGATATGAAACAACATGCAGATCTTCCATTTGCTTCAACACTTTGCGGATCATGTACAAATGTATGTCCGGTTAAGATACCAATTCATGAACAGCTTTATAAATGGCGTCAGGAAATCGTGAAACTAGGCTATTCTGCTAACCGTAAGACCTTCAGCATGAAGGCAATGGCATTGACTCTTTCTTCCCCCGAAATTTATTCTACAGCCGGCAAAACAGGACGCTGGTTATTGAATAATGTTCCATTTGCAATTAATAATAAATTCAATCCATGGTATAAACAACGTGATATGCCCGATAGCTCACAGCAATCTTTTGGAGAGTGGTATGCAAAGAATGGTTCAAAAAAATGATCAATAAGAAGTTTAAATGAGCAGCAGAGAAAATATATTGGCGGCTGTTAAAAAGAATCAGCCTCCGCTTACAGCCCTTCCGGATATTTCGATATTTAAGGTGCATGAGGAAGATATTGTTAAAAAGTACAGTGAAATGTTTGCTAGTATTGGCGGTTTACTTGTTTCGGCAGGAAGTCTTGAGAATGTAAAAGAACAGATTCGAATGAATTTTGATCAAGGCAAGCGGATTCTCACAACACTTCCTTCTTTATCTGATGTTGCAGAGTTATCTGATCCTGAAGCAGATCCTCACAGTCTGTTAGATGTAGAGTTAGCCATTATTGAAGCACGTTTTGCCGTAGCAGAAAATGGTGCAGTTTGGTTAACAGAAGACGTTATGGGGCATCGAGTTTTACCATACATTGCCCAGCACCTTGCAGTGATTGTTCCTGAAAATAGCATTGTTTCAACTATGCATGATGCCTATGCGAATATAGCTTCAGAAGATTATGGATTCGGAGGTTTTATAGGCGGTCCTTCTAAAACAGCTGATATTGAGCAGGCTTTGGTACTTGGAGCCCATGGTCCATTAAGCATGACCGTTTATTTGATTAAATAATATACCTGAATATAAATGAAGAACGATTCAATCATCATTCGTGATAATTTAAAAGAACAGTACAGAGACCTATACACTGATGAAGTTTTGCTGGCTTTAAACACATTGGCACATTTCAATAAAGCAGTGAAGAGTTTAATGAACGAACGGATCAAACGGAGGAATGATCGTCATAAGAACAGCAAAAGAATCGAATTCTACGATCCTGAAAGTCTGATCCCCAACTCTTCCATAAAAGTGAAAGATGCCCGCGAGGGAAGATTCGAAGGTTCAGTCATTCCACATGATCTTCAGCGCCAATGGATTCAGGGAACTGGTCCGGCAGCAAAGCCAAACGCAAGTCTGGAAAGCAGCATCAGGAACGCGGCCTATGCGCTTTTATCAGGCGCTGACGGATGGATGTTTGATGGAGAAGATGCCTTAGGACAGATCGCCAGCATGTCACTGGATAACCAGCGTAACTTGAAACTCGCAATTGCCAAAGATCCGATTTTCTTAAAAGTGGCTGAGCAGGTGGCTTCAGAGATGAACCGTTGGGCAGAAGGATTTTTGGGTAAGGCAATTGTAAAGGATTGGAAAAGTCAGCTTGATTTTACTACAAAGATTTTCCGTTGCCGTGGACTGCATCTAGACGACAGGCATATTCGCGATGCAGATGGTGTAGCACTAGCCGCTTCAATCGCCGATCTTTGTCTATATGTGGTAAATAATTACAGACAACTACGAAAATCAGGTTCATCAATTGTACTCTATCTACCTAAGATCCAGACTGCATCAGAGGCTGCATTATGGAATAGTATGCTGAGTGCACTGGAAGACCATCTGGACCTTGAAAATGGAACAATTAAAGTATATCTGCTTGTAGAGCAACTTGAAGCTACTTATCAACTGATGGAGATTAGAGCAGTTTTGGGTAAACATTTCGTAGGATACAATACCGGTCGTTGGGATTACATTAATAGCGTTTCTGATGCCATGGCCTGGGATAAGAGTTTTGTTAATCCAAATATAGAGTCGGTAACCATGACCTATGGTTATATGCGCAATTATGAAGATCGTGTTCGCCGGGCGGTTAATATAGCAGATAGTAATGGGAATTGTGCAATCTGGCAGGGAGGTATGGAGCCCAATATCCCGGTAGGGTCAACTGAGGGTGTTGCTAACAGCATGAAAAAAGCATTAGCCGGTGCAGATAGGGAACAGCGTGAAGGTGCAAGCGGTAAATGGGTAGCACATTGGAAAATGGTGAATATCGTTAGGCCGGTTTGGGAAAATATAGGACAAGCAAACCAAGTAGGGCGTAAATTCCCTGCATTGACTTATACCCAACAGGATGCAGATGGACTAATTTTACTTGAACCGGCACCAATTACAATCAGAGGGGCAAGAAACCTGCTGAGTGTAGCCATTCAATATGGAAATGCTTTTGCTCAAGGTATGCAGGCAGCGGCATTGAAAGCTGCAGATGATTTTGGGAATGATGATATACTCTATCTAATGGAGGATATGGCAACCGG
>JBDNGV010000117.1:0-3184 GCA_041689125.1 Daejeonella sp. | reverse complement strand
TTACTTGCTGATCGGTATTTTGCATCTGAAAAGCTTCTGGCTTTTCTTGGAATTATCGGCGGATTGATGTTGTTTGCACTTCCGATGATGACAACATTCAGCTCCTTTTACCCGATGCTTATCATTTACTGTTGCACATTCGTACCAACTCTGGCTCTGGGAAACTCACTTTCTTTACGCCATCTGGAAAACCAAAAGCGTGATTTCCCTTTAGTTAAAACACTTGCATCAATAGGCTGGATTGTTGCAGGTTTAACTCTGAGTATTGTATTCAAGGCTGAGCAATCAGCAGTTCAATTTTATGTTGCCGGAACAGCATCTATACTTTTCGGGATCTTTTGCCTTAGCCTACCTCATACTCCACCCATGAAAACCGGCAAGGATGTAAGTATGGGTGAAATTCTTGGTCTTGATGCTTTGGCTTTGATGAAGAAACCTTCATTCGCCATTTTTATAATTTGCATGTTCTTAATCTGCATCCCACTTTACTTCTATTTCGTTAACATGAATCTGTACGTAATTGAATTGGGATGGGAATATACTGCGGCTAAAATGTCATTAGCTCAGGTTTCGGATGTTGTTTTCCTTATTCTACTTCCAATAATGCTAAGCAGACTTGGCTATAAAAAAACAATCTTTATTGGTATCCTTGCTTGGGCTATTCGTTATTTCCTTCTTGCTGGGAGCGTTGATTCTATCTCTTTACAAACTGTCATGATTTATAGTGCAATATTACTTCATGGTGTTTGTTACGACTTCTTATTCATAGCCGGTCAGCTTTATGTTGATGGCGAAGCAAATGAAAGAATGCGCGGGGCAGCACAAGGACTGATTGCATTCATACTGTGGGGTTTAGGGGCATTTGTTGGCACCACTCTTGCCGGAAATTCTCAGGCATTCTACACTTTGGTAGAGCCTATTGGAAGTATGGCTCATGACTGGAAAAGTATCTGGATTTATCCGGCCTGGGGGTCTGTTGCTATACTCGTAGTGTTTGTCATTTTCTTCCGCGAACCCAAAAAAGATGATATAATAGAAGTAGTCAAAAAATAAATTATTAGCAATCTGTTTATGAGTAAAATTCGCTGGGGGGTGTTAAGCACCGCAAAGATTGGAGTTGTAAAAGTTATTCCCGCTATGAAGCAAGGGAAATACTGTGAAATTACTGCGATAGCCTCGAGAGATTTGAAGCATGCCAAAAAAGCGGCAACTTTGCTTGAAATCCCAAAAGCCTACGGTTCATACGAGGAATTAATATCTGATGATGAGATTGACGCAGTTTATATTCCTTTACCCAACAACATGCATATAGAGTGGGCAATTAAGGCCTTAGAGGCTGATAAACATGTACTAATCGAGAAACCGGTCGGACTTTCTGCCAAGGAAGCAGAAAGATTAATGGAGACGTCGAAAAGTAAACCAGGGCTAAAAATAATGGAAGCTTTCATGTACCGTCATCATCCTCAATGGCGAAAAGCCAAAAAACTAGTAGAAGATGGACAAATAGGAACGATTAAATCGATTCAGTCTTTTTTTTCCTATCATAACACAGATCCAGCCAACATTCGTAATAATCCGGAACTAGGAGGAGGAGGCTTAATGGATATAGGCTGTTATTGCATTTCACTTTCAAGGTTCATTTTTGCTGAGGAACCCAGAAGAGTAAGTGGCTCAGTAGAAATAGACCCAGAATTTAAAACAGACCGAATGGCTTCGGGGATACTTGATTTTCCGAGTGGAACGGCAACTTTTACCTGTTCAACTCAGGCAATACCCTTTCAAACGGTGAACATTTTTGGAGATAAGGGCCGGATAGAAATCGAAATTCCATTCAATGCTCCACCTGATAAGCTGACTCGGTTATGGCTACATACAGATAAAACTGAGGAAATTATTTTTGATATATGTGATCAGTACACTATTCAGGGCGATTTATTCTCGAAAGCGATTCTTGATAATACTGAAGTTCCAACCCCCCTTGAAGACGCGCTTAATAATATGCTGGTGATTGAGGCTGTTTTCAAAAGTTCTGAAAGTGCAGATTGGATAATTTTATAATTTCTCCTTCAAGAGATTAACCCAAATCCCATTCCTTTCGGGGCTCTCTCGATAATAAATTGTTTGCTTCTCGATCACCTTTAAACTTTTCTCTATTATCGTTCCATTCTAGCTTTCTGCCCAATTTATAAGAGATGAGTCCCAATTGCATGGGTAAAGTCAGCTTACGGGCATATTCAAGATTAGACTCAGGTTGAGTGCGGGATTTAACGGCATTTACAAAATTTTGTTGATGACCAGGAGATCGTTCCAGCGTAATCGGAATTTTAGTTAAATCCTGTATAAGCTCTCCAGCGATTCGAACTTCATGTGTATTGTAATCACAGATCAAAGTTCCTTTTTCTCCCTCGAAATAAGCACCGATATTACTACGAGTTGCGGCTCCCGGCACATTGGGTGCCACACTAGTCCAAAATATGTTCAAATCATCATACTCATAGTCAACATCAATCCAACGTTGAACATTAGAAATTCCTGTGTTTTGCTCTCCTCTAGCATTGATGCTTTTTAGACCCTGAGGTTGAAGCGACCAATAGGCCACATCGGCAATATGTGACCAAAAATCACCGAAAATACCTCCCCCATAATCGGAGAAATAACGCCAGTTAAAATGACAGCGCTGAGGATCGTACTCCGATTCAGGAGCCGGACCCAGCCACATATCCCAATCCAAATTGTTAGGAGCCGGCTGATAAGCTGCTGGGCCAAAGTCGGGTGGGAAACCTGATTTCCATAAACGTACTGTATGAACTTTGCCCAAAATACCTGAGCGTATAAGTTCAACTACGCGATGATAATTATCCCCGGCATGAATCTGGGTACCCAATTGAAAAATCCTATCGTAACGGTTAAGGTTTTTAAGCATATCCTGCCCTCCCTTAACATCATAAGATAATGGCTTTTCACCATAAACATCCTTACCTGCTTTGAAAGCCAGATTAGCAACCTGACTATGCCAATGATCAGGGGTTGCACAAGTTATTGCATCGATATCCTTGCGATCCAGTATATGTCTGAAGTCTTTGTAAGCCTGCGCTTTATGTCCGGGACGAAGGGTGTCCAATGTACGCATGGTAGAATCTAAATGTAGCTGATCCACATCACATAGGGCCACTATTTCGACCTC
>JBDNGV010000116.1:0-2057 GCA_041689125.1 Daejeonella sp. | reverse complement strand
GTTTATAGAATTTCGTTGACATGGGAATCACGATCCCGAAGGTGATCGTATGTATCTCAAAATTAGATTACATATATTTATTCCTTAATTTTCTAGCCCCCCCCTTTTAGTGAAAAGAATATCTCCGATTTCAATCTTGTTATTAAGTCTGCATTTCGTTTTCGCTCAGAATGGAAAAACTATTTCCTCCCAAAACTCCTATAAAGCAGAGATCGATAAAATTAGTCGGGATAAAAAAACTCAAATGGCTTTTGAGATCATTCAGCAACTGGAACCAGTAACAATGAATATGGCTAAAATATCAACTGAATCAGATATTTTAATTGCCGGAACAGTAGGCGAAGAGGGTTTGGGAGATCTGTGAGGAATCAAGCAGATATTCAAATCGGGGAACCTGAAAATCGATTCGCATATCGCTTTAGATGGAGGAGATATTGCGGGACTGGTTATCCATGGATTAGGATCGGTACTATATAAAATTACATTTAAAGGGCCTGGTGGGCATTCATGGGGTACCTTTGGCTTGGCAAATCCGCATCATGCAATGGGAAAGGCAATCGACTATTTCGAAATTGCTGCCTCTAAATTTGTCGCTAATGGTCCAAAAACCACCTACAATTTTGGCAGAATTGGCGGAGGGACTTCAGTAAACTCAATTCCCTTTAAAACCTGGATGGAAGTGGATATGCGCTCGCTGAGTCCAGAAAAGCTAGCAGGAATTGAGCAGGTTTTACTTTATCAAGTTAAAAAGGCTCTGAATGATTACAATTCAGGCATCAAAACCGGGGCAAAACTCAGCGTCAATTTCGAAAAGATTGGTGAAAGGCCTTCTGGTACCCAGAAAGAGGATCTTGCACTGATTCAGAAAGCTCTTGCTGCTATAGAATACTTCAAAGCTATACCCTCTTTAGGTACGGGATCTACGAATTCAAATATCCCCATTTCACTCGGAGTGCCCAGCATTACGATTGGAAGAGGTGGCAAAGGCGGAAACGCTCATTCACCGGACGAGTGGTGGATCAACGAAAATGGAGCTGAAGCGATAAAATTTGCATTATTATTACTTCTTGCTGAAGCAGGATTATCTCAATAATTTGATTCATTGCGCATAGACTATTATTGTAACAGATTCATGCAGAATCTTTTATTATCCAATATAATTCTCAAATTCATATGAATTAAAAACTAAAATTATGGCAGGCATAGGCGAACCAGAAATCATATTGATCTTGGTGGTGGTATTACTCATGTTCGGTGGTAAGAAGATTCCCGAAATAATGAGAGGATTAGTTCTTTTTTAATGCCAATATCTGTCCTGCGTGATTTTTAGTATCAATTTCAGTAATCACTTTATTAATATAACCAGCTTTATTAATCAGAAAAGTGGTGCGGGTTGTGCTGAATGCTTTTATACCATTTCTCTCTTTCTCAGTCCAAACTCCATATTTTGTCACAATAGACTTATCAATATCTGCCAAAAGCGAAAACGGTAAGTTATTCTTAGCTATAAAATCACGGTGAGAAGCCTCATCGTCAATACTAACACCTAGAATAGTATATCCCTCCTTCTTTAATTCCTTAAAATTATCACGTAAACTACAGGCCTGAGCTGTACATCCAGAAGTATTATCTTTCGGATAGAAATACAAAACCAGTTTTTTGCCTTTGAATTGTTTCAAGGAAACCGTTTTTCCATTCTGATCCTTAGAAACGAAATCAGGAGCTTTGTCGCCAGCTTTTAAGCTTGTCTGTGCCTGATTTGGAAGAGATGCAATCATCAACAAACACAAGATTATAGAGAATATTGATTTCATGAGATTGTTTTTTTGTAAAAATAAGAATTTTGAAGGATTAATAAGTTGTAAATATTAAGTTATCGGTTGTCTGTTGGCAGTTGTCAGGAATTTATTGGTTTATTGTAAATTAGATTTTAATACCTTATTTATTATTTTCCACTTTCAATTCTCAAATTTTCAACGCAGGGTCCATTTACAAGTTTTTAGTCTTCAACCCCAATTGGTCGTATATGAGAGTTTCAAATACATGCGACCACCTTC
>JBDNGV010000115.1:0-3328 GCA_041689125.1 Daejeonella sp. | reverse complement strand
TTTAACAAAGGAGGATAACAGTAGCAAAACCTACCGGGAATTATACCAGACCATAGCTACGATGGGTTTCAATGGAAAGTACTCTCAGTTTTGTCACAAGATGAACCATCTCTGCACTATACAGACTTCATTGAGAAAGAGAGCTCTGTATCGTTCCAATCAAAATGTGGTCTCCCACCAGATTGTCACTCATGCTTTACATGGAGCCGAATCAGCTTCAGCGGACAGATGACCGCGAATTCCTAAAGTTGCTTTTTGAAAAGTGTCCCGAAATAAAACAAATGGGGCAATTCGTGAAGGACTTTAAAAAGCTGTATCAATGCAAGGAAGATGGATTATTAAAAGCCTGGATAGATGAAGTCTGTAAGTCGGAATGCGGGCTGAAAAATTTCGCTAAGAATCTTTCAAAAGACTTTGAAGCCGTAAATAATTCGGTTATTACCCCATTTAGTAACGGCCAAGTCGAGGGACAAGTAAACCGGATTAAAAATATCAAAAGAAAGATGTATGGCCGCGCAAGTTTCCAACTTCTGCGGAAAATGGTATTGGCAAAAACCGCATAATTCACCAAAAGTGACGAAGAATCGAGTATCTCCGGAATATCTAGTTCTTGCCAAAAAGCCTCCTCTTCCTGTTTTTCCTTTGCAGTCTTTGGTTCTACCCTCGGAAATATAAAAGCCTCTGCAAGTTCCTCATTACTAAACTTGGAAAAGTCTGTTGGGTTATTTAACTTTTTACTTGTTTTAGGTTTTATAATAATTATCAATTAATTTCAGAGAATTTTTACCTTCCGTTATCAAAAATAACCTAGTGGATTGAAATCCATACTTTGTAAAATAGTGTTCTTTTAACTCCGTTTTGGCTTTTGAACAAACATAGCCATCGTATCCTATTGCGAATGCTTTTTCACACGCTAAAGCAATTAAAAAATCTCGCAGCGGTCAGAGCCAGTTAATACAAGAAAATGAAACCTGCATGACTGCTTCCTCCCCGATGTCGCCCTTTAGTTTTTTCTGGATATCCATGCAAGCTTCGTCGCCATTAAAAACAATTTTATACAGATGAAAATAAGAAATTTAACCACCCTGTTGTAGATTGTTACTGAATTTCAAATCTTAATACCATGACCAAGCCTGAACAGCAAGGTTCTTGAATGTAAGATTTGGCGCATTATAAAAATGCCTATCACGCCAAAAGTATACCTAAAGCAAAGGATTTGGCGCGATATAAAAGATCATATCGCGCCAAATCTCAAATTGTTTCATTATTTTTGTTTTAAAATATTTGTATGGAAACAGTTATAGAAAGGCTGGAAGAGAAAGTGATGCTGGAGAAAATAGAAAAGTCCAATGAAGCAGAACTAGTAGCAGTTTACGGTCGCAGAAGGGTTGGCAAAACCTACCTGATCAGAAACGGGTTTAGTAAAATGCCGGTGTTTGAATTTTCGGGGATGCATCATGCTACATTAGAACAACAATTAGATGGCTTCACATTAGCGCTTACGTCTGCAGCCGGGGGACTTCCTGTAGCGCGGCCTGGAAGCTGGCTGAAAGCCTTTGAGCTGTTAAAGCAATACCTGAACCCTATCGTATCAAAAGAAAGAACGATCATCTTCTTCGACGAATTCCCATGGATAGACACGCCAAGGTCGGGGTTCCTTTCCGCTTTTGAGAATTTCTGGAACAGCTGGGCATCCAAACAGAAAAAATTGGTGGTGGTCATTTGTAGTTCAGCGGCGGCCTGGATGATTAAAAAGGTTCTCAACAATCGCGGAGGGCTGCACAATAGGGTAACCCGTAGAATCCGCCTAATACCTTTCACTGTGGGGGAAACCGATACATATCTGAAACACCGCAAAATCAAGCTTGACAAATACCAGGTACTGCAGCTTTACATGGCAATGGGAGGGATACCGCAATACTTAAAAGAAGTAGAACCGGGAGAAAGCGCAGCACAGGCCATAGACAAACTTTGCTTTACCAAAGAGGGTCTGTTGCAGGATGAGTTTAAAAACCTGTACCACTCTTTGTTTGATAGTGCACATAGTCACATCGATATTGTCCGGGCACTGGCAAAAAAAGGGAAAGGCCTCACAAGAACAGAGCTCATTGCTACCTGCAAACTCAGTTCAGGGGGGCATACAACACAGTTACTGGAAGAGCTTACCGAATCCGGATTTATAAATTCCTACGTCCCATTGAACAAGAGTAAAAAAGATGCACTGTATAAACTTACCGACGAATACTCGCTGTTCTATCTCAAGTTTATCGAGGGCAGCAAAGCCACGGGAGCGGGAACCTGGCTTCGTTTCATTTCCGGAAATTCCTGGACGAGCTGGAGTGGAAATGCGTTTGAAAGTGTCTGCATGAAACACATCGCACAGATCAAAAAAGCTATCGGCATCAGTGCCGTCTATGCCGAAGTTTCGGTTTGGAGACATCAGCCGAAAGATAAGACAGACAAAGGCGCTCAGATCGACCTACTGATCGACAGGAATGATTCCTGTATAAATATCTGCGAAATGAAGTTTTCGACAAATGATTTTGAGATCACCAAAGCTTATGCCAAGGAACTGGAAAGCAAACTCAAGGTTTTCCAACAACAGACCAAAACCAAAAAAACCTTGTTCTTAACGATGATCACCACCTTTGGCGTAAAGAATAGTCAGAACTATCCAGGGCTCGTACAAAAGGAGGCAACAATGGGCATGTTTTTTGATCAGTAAAAACGGTTATAAAAGCCCTTCATACTGTCTGATTAGCTATATCAGTCAAAGCGAAAATTCAAACAATCATCCTGAACCTTAGTTTAGTATTACTATGTCAGCCCATGAAGACAGCCTATTTCAAATACCGCCAGCGATTTGATTTTTCGCCCCATTCGCTAGATACCGGCAGGCCCCTATTCTGGTCAAAACTGCATGAAGATAACCACCTTCTTTATCGTTTAATAAAGCTGGATGAAAGCCGGCTTGAAGCTTTTTATCAGCACCATTTAAATTTATATCTCGCAAAAAACCCCCAAGAACTTTACGTTTGGGGGCTTAATTGCAGGCCGGGCGGGAACGAACCCGTCCCAACCAAAGGTCGGGATGACAGGGCGGCATTCTAACCAACTGAACTACCTTTTAAAAATTCATTTAAATAGTTTTTAGAAGAAATTATAAGTTGCTCTATTTGCGTCTTACTATATTTTTTTAAGGTTTTTTCTCTAATCAGCGCTTCTTTTTTTAACTCCTTTGGCTCCAGATATACTATCTTCCATGGAATCTTATTACGAGTATAGGAAGATTCTCCATTATTATGCCTCAACAATCTGATCAACGGAT
>JBDNGV010000114.1:0-3975 GCA_041689125.1 Daejeonella sp. | reverse complement strand
TCAAGCAGTCATAAAGCCGGTTTTGCCGGTTAAAAACTACCGGTTTGATAAAAATTTATCAGCACGCTATTTCCCAATTCCACCAAAAGTGAGTAATGTGTATAGTTCAGAGGAGCAGTTGTTTATGGTTGATACCGTAGTAAAAAACCTAGTAAGGCCCTATAGTATTGTTTTTATGCCGGATAATTCGGTTCTAATAGCAGAGAGAAGTGGTAAATTGTTGAAAGTGAAAGATGGAATAGTGCAAGCTAATCCAATTGCTGGAAATGTTCCAACAAGTTTACGTGATGTTAAGTTGCATCCTAACTTTGAAACAAACAGACTGATCTACTTTTCATACTTTATTGAGCCAACTACCCTGGGTACAGGTTATACTGCATTGATGAGAGGAAAGTTAATTGGAGACAAGTTGGTTGATGAAAAGATGATCTTCAAAGCAGGTCCGTTTAAACGTAACGGTGACTGGTTTGGTAGTAAAATTGGCTTTGATGATAAAGGATTTATGTACTTTACTGTTGGAATACATAGCGATAGGATGAATTCTCAAAAGCTTTCTGAGCCTGATGGTAAGACAATGAGGTTGAATGATGATGGCAGTATTCCAAAGGATAATCCATTTATAAATACTCCCGGTGCTTTGCCTGAGATTTATTCTTACGGACATCGGATGCATCAAGGTTTTCGCCGCGATCCTAAAACGGGTAGAATATTTTTTGTAGAATTTGGGGAACTTGCGGGAGATGAGCTTAATATTTTAAAACGTGGTGCAAATTATGGATGGCCTTTAGCAACATTCAGCCTTGAATATAATGGCTCAATAATTTCTGAAAGTCCCTATCGTGAAGGTATGGAACCTCCGATTCATCATTTTGCCGTTGCACCATCTGATCTTGATTTTGTTTATGGTATTCGTTACCCGGCATGGGATGGCAATATATTTATTGGCGGACTTGCTACCAAGAAGCTTTATCGTGTAGTTATGAAGGATGATAAATTTGTACATGATGAGGCGATGTTGCATAATCTTGGTAGGATCAGAGATGTAAAATATGGCCCTGACCAATTCTTATATGCCCTGACTGAAGACACCGGTATCCTAGTTAGATTAATTCCACTGAATAAGATTGGAGTTTAGGATTTGAAAATCAAACATAAATATATTATTTTCCTGCGGTTGGTGTTTTCACCACCCGCTTATAACATAGAAATAAACAAATGAAACGCAGAAATTTAATTAAGGGCTTAGCCCTACTTCCAATAGCTGGTGGAGCACTCTCCAAAGAATCTTTATTTGCTGCAAGTCAAGATTCAGGTGCTAGCCTTTCTTTAGCTACACCGATAATTGAAACAGGAGAGATTACTACTGAATCCTCATTTATGGCAGAAACGAATATATTTCGTTCCATAGGAGTAGAACCAATTATTAATTGCCGTGGTGCTTATACAATTATTGGAGGATCGCTGGAACTTCCTCCCGTTAGGGAAGCTATGGAGGCTGCCTCTCAAAATTTTGTACAATACGATGAGTTAGCTGAAGGAATAGGGCAGAGGCTTGCAGACCTTACCAAGTCTGAATGGGGAATGGTTTCGGCTGGATGTGCTGCTGGTATGAAACATGTTACCGCAGCTTGCGTTACAGGGGGAAGCCCCGAAAAACTTATTAGAATCCCCAATCTGAGCGGATTTGAAAAGAATGAGGTAATTATTCCAATATACTCCCGAAATACTTATGATCATTCGATTAGAAATATTGGCGTAACAATTATTCATGTAGAAACACCTGAAGAGCTTGAAAGAGCAATCAATCCAAAAACTGCAATGATTTATGTAAATGCTGTTAATGGTTCATTCACAGGGCAGCCTTTTTCTCTGGAAGTAATTGCGGGGATTGCCAAACCTAAGCATATACCTGTTTTAATTGATGCTGCAGCCGAAAATCTCACAATTCCTTCAGTTCACCTAAAACGTGGTGCTGATGTGGTTGCATACAGTGGTGGAAAGGCAATGCGCGGTCCTCAATGTGCTGGTTTACTACTCGGCAATAAGGAGATTTTAATGTCTGCATGGCAGGCAAGTTCTCCTCATCACGGTCCCGGACGCGATAATAAAGTTGGTCGTGAAGAGATGATTGGAATGATGGCTGCAGTTGAAACCTGGATAAAACGCGATCATGATGCTGAATACAAAAGTTGGCTTAGTAGGTTGGATATAATTGCAAAAAAGGCACTGACCATCCAGGGAGTAACAATAAATATTACCAATCCAGATGAGCTTTCTAACAAACACCCCACCTTATGGATTAGCTGGGATCCTGCCAAGCTTAATATAACTGGATATGAATTAGCTGAAGAAATTAGCAGTACTAAACCAAGAGTTGCTATCGGTTCAAGTGATGAAAGTAATGGTAATACAACTATTGATATTGTTTCAAGTCATATGAAGGAAGGAGAGGATATTATTGTTGCCAACAGGGTATTTGAAATACTATCTAGAAAGCATAATCCAAAATTGGATGCAATGATACCTCCTGTAGCAAATTTAACCGGCAAATGGAATGTTAATGTAAGATATTTCAATAGTACAGTCAAGCATATCTTTACTATTCAACAGGATGAAAACTGGATTAGTGGTACGCACAAGGGCGATTTTGATATGAGGGATATAAGTGGAACAATTGAAGGTAATCAGATCAAATTGAGCAGTGTATTAAAACTTTCTGGAGATCAGATTACTTTCTACTTCTCTGGAACGGCTAGTGGAGACACACTTACTGGGGATATCCATATGGGCGAATACCGAACAGCTAAATTTACTGCTAGTAAATCTACAGATAAACCAGTCCGTAAGAAAGTACTTGTACCTAATGGTCCACCTTTGGCAACTTGATATTTTTTTTAATGTATTAGTTTTTTTATTTTTATAAAACATTAGAAATATAACAAACGAAAATAAATTAAGTATACGAAAATCAGTATTCTAAATACTATTTGTTTCAAAACCCATTGATATGAAAAAAGTATTATTGCCCGTAATTATTAGTTTTTTATTCAATAGTTGCACTAATAAAGGTAATTATGAGGCTGTTTTTTCAAATCCTGAGCAATATTCCAAAACGGTAGGATTATTAACTCAGGTTATTACTCATGATATCTTTTCTCCACCTGTGGCCAGCAGAATCTACACTTATAGTAGCATCGCAGGATATGAGGTTATTGCAAGCCAGTCGAAGGACTATAAGCCACTTAGTGGCAAACTTGAAGGACTAAAAGTTTCTAAAGCCGATAAGCCTATCAATAAAGAATTTTCAGCAATACTGGCTTTTATGTATGTTGGAAAAGAGTTAACATTTTCAAAGGACTCTACTCAGAAAATTATAGATAATCATATTCAGCTTGCGAAGGATAATGGAATGCCGGATGACCTTGTTAAAAACTCTCAGGAATATGCGCTTTCAGTTAGCAAGGCGGTTCTTGATTGGGCTAAGAATGATAACTATAAGCAGACACGTTCAGCTGTTAAATATTCAGTCAATAACAAAGAAGGGAGATGGGTTCCTACACCTCCGGCATACATGCCTGCTTTTGAGCCCAGTTGGATGAATATTCGCCCCGTTTTGATTGATTCTGCAAGTCAGTTTATGCCTAAACCTCCTTCTGAATTTAGTAAAGATAAGAATAGCGATTTTTATAAACTAGCAAATGAAGTATATGAAACTGGTAAAAATTTAAGTGATGAACAAAAGTCAATTGCCGATTTTTGGGATTGTAATGGGTTTAAGGTAAATGTTTCAGGTCATGTGACCTTTGCAACTAAGGCCATGACACCTGGTGGTCATTGGATGGGAATTACCGGAATTGTGTGTAGTGCTCAGAAGGCTGACTTTGATAAAACTGTGTTTTCATATGCAGGAGTTTCTATTGCTGTTATGGATGCATTTATTGCCTGCTGGAATACAAAATATACCTATGATCTTTT
>JBDNGV010000113.1:0-2023 GCA_041689125.1 Daejeonella sp. | reverse complement strand
TCTGAGAACCTAAAATATACAGTATCGGTTTGGAAGCACCCAACTTCAATACTTCCCTGGCAGTATTGCTGATTGAAGGCAGCTGATGTAAAATAAGCAGACCTGCTTCTTGAATTTCTGCCGGTGAAACATCCTGCACCATCCTAACCATAACTGAATAGTTCTTATTAATTTCGATAGACTGCCGGATTGCGCTAATATCAGGATGAGGGGAATTAGAGATAATCAGGACATTCTTTCTGCCGTCAATAACTTCAACAAAAATGGTTTGGGTATTATTAACTAGGGAAAGTTCATTTGAAAGAGGGGCAACACGAATCGTATAAGACTGAATACCTTTTTTGTTGGCAGGTAAATTCAGTAAAACTGTTTGTCTGAATTCATTGGACTTGATAGATACAGGCTTTGATACTAGAATGCCCGATTCTGAACTAACTGTAAGCTGAGAAGCACCTCCATCAGACTGATATGCTTCTATATTTACACTTACCTGAAACTCATTTTCCAGATAAACAATACTATTGTAATTCACATTGGAAATTAGAAGGTCGCGCTTTGCTATGGTATCTCCTAATGCAATAGTATAAATTGGCGCTTTGAGATTCTTGCTCTCATAAAGCGGATTTGAACCCCTGTTATAGATTCCGTCAGTTCCAATTATCACCGCACCAATATTGCGGTTGGAAAACTGATTATCGATCAGTTTAAAAAGGGATGAAATATCTGTCAACGGTCCACCGTAATTTAAATCAAGTCCGCTCTTTATTTCTTCAGCAAAATTGAATGTACGGAGCTCATAATCAGTTGAAAGGTCCTTCTCAATTTTTTTGAGCTGATTATTATAATTCTGCTGATTGAAATCTTTGGATTTAGATAGAAGAATAGATGCTGAATTATCCTGAGCAAGGATAATCAGCGGTTTCTCAACAGTACGGTTAATTGTTTTTACTAGAGGAGAAAAAAGTAAAAAAGCGATCGTTGCAATGGCAATAGCTCTGAGAACAAAGAGGAAATTTCTTAAGGTTTTATTAAGATGTCCGGACGGCTTATATAACAGTAAGGCATAGCCGATACCCAATCCCAAACAGGCGAGTAGCCATAAATAGCTTTCTGAAGTAAATTGAATTTGAAATAATAACGGCATAGCTATTACAAATATGCCTTTTTAAAATTAAGCTTTCTCTATTTCAAGAGATATTAATCTATCTCGAAATTGGCATTGACCACCGCAATTATCTCCTTTCTAATGGAGCTGACATCATTTACACCATAATCAGAAATCAGATTTGAATTCTCGGGAGTAATTTGAAGCACTCCCATTCTTGCACTTTTCAGGGCTCCCAATTCCATTCCGGTTGCTTCTGCAATCCGTTCGACCCTAATCATAGCATCCTTAGCAGCTTCCGCTTGGATTTCGATTTTTATATCTCCAATTTTGGTATAATAATATTCTGGTTGATTGACCTGAAAGTTTACACCAAGTTCTACCAACGAACTTATCTCAATAGACATTGTTTTAATCAATTGAACATCTGAAGAAGATATATCAATCATTTGGGAAGCACTGAAAGACCTGACCCCAGTATTCTGACCCTGCTGATTAAAAGAATAATTTGGGAAAGAAGAAATTGTTTGAACATTAACTTTATCACCAACAAACCCTTTTGACTTAAAATATTCTATCAAAACCGGCTTTTGAGCCTGAAGTAAACGATAAGCTTCTAAAGCCGTAGCCGCATCAACACTTAGAGTGCCGCGTAATACACCAAGATCAGAAACAATTACCTTCTTTGCTGAGCCTGTAACAGTGATCGTTTGATTCTCACTTTTGATCTTACGCCATGTACCTGAAAATATAAAAGTCGACAAAAGCAGAGAAAATCCTAAAATGGCAAATGGAATGATGAAGCGATTATTGGTCATGATATTTCTAAACGATTATTAATGAACAACACAAGCAAATTTTATACCAGATTAAAGCGGAAAGGTAAAAGCGGAAAGGTAAAAGCGGAAAGGTAAAAGC
>JBDNGV010000112.1:0-1048 GCA_041689125.1 Daejeonella sp. | reverse complement strand
TGGTCAATACAGTTAAACGTGTCTGGAATCAGGGTCGCGGTATTTGGGTTTATTCCTTTCTGTACAATAATTTTGAAAAGAACCCACGCTATCTGGAGATAGCAAAAAAAGCCATTGATTTTATTATGAAGCTAAAGCCGAAGGATGATAATTTCTTCGATAGCAGTTACAGCAGAGAAGGAAATAAAATTTCAGGTTCCGGGGATATTTATGGGAATCTTTTCGTAGCCGAAGGTCTGGCAGAATATGCAAAGGCCAGTGGGGACAAATCGTATTTAAAGATCGCCAAGGAGATGATTTTATATTGCCTGGATCGATATGACCGCCCTGATTATATTTATGACATAAGTTATGTTCCTGGGAAACCAAAAATGATAGGCCCGCGTAATCTTGGTCACTGGATGATCTTTCTAAGCCTTTCCTCCCAGATACTTGAACAGGAGCCTGATCCTGAATTAGAAAAGTTGGCAGACCGTTGCATTGATGCGATTATGAAGCAGCATTTGAATGAGGAATTTAATATTCTGAATGAGGTGCGTAATCATGATTTCAGTCTTCCAAAAAATGAATATGCTGATTTCGCTGTGATTGGCCATGGCATCGAAACCCTTGCTTTTGTGATGGCAGAAGCAGTTCGCCGGAAGGATGCTGCTCTTTTTAGGGCTTCAGAAGAGGCTTTCAAAAGACATGTGGAAGTAGCAGCCGATAAGCTATACGGTGGGCATTTTGAAGTGCTTTTCAATGCAAATACTTATTCCTGGTCGCCAAGTAAGTCGACATGGTGCCAGCAGGAAGTTTCTATCGGAGCCTTACTAAGCATTGAGCATACCGGAAATATTTGGGCTCATGAATGTTTTTCAGAAGGGGATGCCTATATGATGGAGAAAATGTATTGTCCTGACTATGCGTTCTGGACTTTTGGGGGTAACCGGAAAGTTGTAAATCCTAGCACTAAAACCATTGAGCATTATCACATGCCGCGTTATCTGATGCGGAATATGATTGCCTTGCAGCGGATTATGAAGCGAAAGGGAAAATTGTCAGGTTT
>JBDNGV010000111.1:0-3174 GCA_041689125.1 Daejeonella sp. | reverse complement strand
GGATCAGGAACTAGGTTGCATCCGCTCACACTTGCGGTGAGCAAGCAGTTGATGCCTGTTTACGATAAACCAATGATTTATTACCCGCTTTCTACCCTGATGCAAGCCGGAATACGTGAGATTCTGATTATTTCTACTCCCCATGATCTTCCTAATTTTGAGAAACTTCTGGGCGATGGAAGCAGGATTGGATGTAAATTTTCTTATGCTCAACAGAAAGTACCAAACGGACTTGCTCAGGCTTTTGTAATCGGGGAAAAGTTTATTGGCGATGACGATGTGGCGCTCATTTTAGGTGATAATATCTTTCATGGTGATTCTATCAGTAACCTTTTGCCAACTATCCAGAATCCCGAGGGAGGTGTTGTATTTGCCTACCAAGTATCAGATCCTGAGCGGTACGGTGTAGTTGAATTCGATAAGGATTTTAATGCGCAATCTATTGAAGAAAAACCGATTAAGCCAAAATCCAATTATGCTGTACCCGGATTATATTTCTACAATAATTCAGTGGTGCAGATCGCAAAAAATATCAAACCATCGCCTAGGGGTGAATATGAAATAACTGATGTGAACCGTGAATATTTGCAGCAAGGGAAACTTAAAGTAGGAGTTTTAAGTCGTGGTACTGCCTGGCTAGATACAGGAACATTCAATTCTTTAATGCAAGCCGGTCAATTTGTACAGGTCATTGAAGAACGGCAGGGCTTAAAGATAGGTTGTATTGAGGAGATCGCTTTTCAAATGAATTTTATCGATTCAGAACAGTTAAAGAAGGTTGCAGAACCCCTTATGAAAAGCGGATATGGGGAGTATCTTCTTAGTTTGATCAAGTAGTAATTGCGATAATTTTCTAATGACTTACGAAATCACCTTTGCGTTTAGAAAGTTGATTTTGTCAGTCACATCCTAGAAAAGCCACTTACGAACTAATCATACATTTCGCATAGTTAATCGTAAGTCTTCACACTTTGACTTACAGAATCCACTTGGAGATTGCCTCCGCCCAAGGCGCATCGCAATGATAAGGCGCTTCACAGGTATTAAAATTGAAAAAAATAGAAATCACGTGCGAAACGCAAGCGCTGAATTAGGATACATTCTTTAAGGATTATTTCTTAGACGCTTAGTATCCCCCGCTGGCGGGTGAATTAAAGGGTGTGGATCTGGCAAAGGCTTGGACGATTATGAACGGATTTTTATAGCGAGACCTCCCCCTGCCTAAGCACTGGGCTGACCGGCCCCCGTCAAAAGTGCTACCGTGTACCCACAAATATTTATTTATTTGATCCCTTCAGGGTCATTTTGCAATGCAAAAATGCAAAAGCTGATTAAATATGCGTACACGGAAGCATAAGAGAGGGACAGCATTACGCCTAGAAATTTTAGTAAATTAGACGATTTACTTTTGTCTTGCAATCGAACATTGTATCAATATCTTCTATAGGCTCACAGTATTATGTTTTTCAATACTTTTTTAAAGTTTTCTTATTCATTACACTCTATTTAAAAAATCTCCTATCTTGTTTTACGATTATGATTTAATTATAAACAGTTTTTATATCAAAAAATATAAACATGAAAAACAACCGTAGAGATTTTTTGAAAGTAGCCGGTGTTGCCGGAATCGGTATGATTGGTACTGGAATGTTAGTCAATCTGAACTCATGTAATGAGCCTGAAACAGATGGATCTGCTCCAGTGGCAGTTGATGATACATTTGATGCAGCAAAGCAAAGTATTATCGGGCTTTATGGCCCTTGGGCCAGTTCGCTGAACGAAAATAAGGTTCCTTCTCATTCTTTCAGGAATACAAAATGGGAGAATCTTGAGCAGTGGAAAGCTGCAGCAAATGAACGTATTCTAGATCGTTTAGGAATTCCCGAAATAGGTGGAACACCCGTAGTTACTGTAAAGAAACAATATGAATATGATGGTTTGCATATTGAGGAACTTAGCTGGCAATTGCCATATGGCCGTCCAACGGAGGCTATTTTAATTAAACCTGCTAATGCAAAGGGCGCTTTGCCAGGAATTCTGGCATTTCATGATCATGGTGCAAATAAATATTTTGGAACCCGGAAAATTACGCGTACATCTGGTAAACAGCACCCTGATATGGTAGCACATCAGAAAACATATTATAGTGGCAATGCCTGGGCAAATGAGATTGCAAAGCGTGGTTATGTTGTTTTAGTGGCTGATGCATTTCCTTTTGCAAGTCGCAGAGTAATGATGCAAGATCTTCCTGCAAATATGCGGACTGGCTTGAGTGATCAGGATCCTGAAAATTCAGAAAATATTAAGGCTTATAATTCTTGGGCATCTGACCATGAGCATACTATGGCTAAGTCATTGTTCTGCGCCGGTACAACCTGGCCGGCAGTCTTTTTTGCCGAAGATCAGAAAGCTTTAGATGTTTTATGTGCCCGTAAGGATGTGAATCCTGATCAGATTGGATGTGCTGGATTATCAGGTGGAGGAATGCGTACCGTATTTATGGGCGGATTAGACTCTAGGATAAAATGTGCAGTCTGTGTCGGTTTTATGACAACCTGGAAGGATTTGATACTTAATAAATCTTTTACTCATACCTGGATGACCTACGTTCCCATTCTACCAAACGAAATGGACTTTCCTGAGATACTTGGACTAAGGGCACCGCTTCCAACACTAGTTCTAAATGATTCAGAAGATCAGCTATATTCTCTTCCGGAAATGCAGAACGCTGATAAAATTTTGAAGGAAGTATATGCAAAGGCAAAAGCGGAGGATAAGTATAAATGCTCGTACTATCCTGGTCCTCATAAATTTGATAAGGATATGCAAAAGGAAGCTTTTGACTGGTTTGATAAGTGGTTGAAGGGATAATAATTGGTCGATTAGTTAATTTGTCGATTTGTTGATGAGGGAATTAGCAAATTTGAAAATTAGCAAATTGGAGGAAGATTTGTCAATGGGTTAATTTGTCGATTTGTCGATGAGGGAATTAGCAAATTAGATAATGAGTAAATTGGCAAATGGGGAATGATTGTCATTGGGCTGATTTGAATATTTAGCTCTTTAAAAATTCATGATGCACACGCAGCACGCGTGCGCCAGCCCCAGAAAGTTTGAGGCGAAGATGGATCTCATCAAAAGGAGAATTAATTTAAATTGAATTGTCTTTGCTAG
>JBDNGV010000110.1:0-4537 GCA_041689125.1 Daejeonella sp. | reverse complement strand
TATGAGACATTAAAAGAATGTTTACAAAGGGATATTCCCATGCTTCTTTCTCGGGTTATTAACCACCTTATTCTCCAACATTTTGAAAGCTTTAATCAGCTTTTTCCGGGTTTGAGATGGCTCAATAACCTCATCTATAAAACCTCTTTCTGCTGCTCGGTATGGATTTGTGAAAATGTCTGAATATTCTTTTTCCTTTTCAATCCAGCGGGCATTTGGGTCTTCAGCAGAGCTGATCTCTTTTTTGAATATGATTTCTGCAGCGCCTTTGGCCCCCATCACTGCAATTTCTGCTCCCGGCCAGGCATAGTTCATATCCGCACCGATGTGTTTGGAGTTCATCACATCATAAGCACCACCATAAGCTTTACGGGTGATCACAGTTATTCTCGGGACAGTTGCTTCACAAAATGCATACAATAATTTCGCACCGTTGGTAATTATCGCATTCCATTCCTGGTCAGTGCCTGGTAGAAAACCCGGTACATCCTCAAGTACCAAGAGAGGAATATTAAAACTGTCGCAGAAGCGAACAAAACGTGCCCCCTTTACAGATGATTTAATGTCCAATACTCCAGCCAAAAAAGCAGGCTGATTAGCTATAATGCCAATACTTCTGCCCGCTATGCGAGCAAAACCGACTACAATGTTTTCGGCAAAGTCTTTATGAACTTCCAGAAAAGTACCCTCATCACATACTTCTGAAATTACCTCACGGATGTCATATGGTTGAGAATTATTTTCAGGGATGATATCGTCAAGTTTTGGTCTCAATTCATCGGTACTTTCATAAGTTGTTGTCGGAGCAGTTTCCTCACAGTTCTGTGGCATATATGAAAGCAGCTTTTTTACGTGGTTGATGGCATCAAGCTCATTGCTGCAGGCAAAATGTGTAACTCCTGATTTTGTAGCATGCGCGGTGGCACCACCCAACTCTTCAGAACTGACAATCTCATGGGTTACGGTTTTTACTACATTTGGTCCGGTGACAAACATATAAGATGTGTTCTCAACCATCAAGACAAAGTCGGTGATAGCTGGAGAATAAACAGCACCGCCAGCACAGGGGCCCATGATTGCAGAGAGCTGTGGAACAACTCCAGAAGCCATTGTGTTTCTGTAGAAAATGTCAGCATAGCCTCCAAGTGAAACTACACCTTCTTGGATGCGTGCGCCGCCTGAATCGTTGAGCCCAACAAGAGGCGCTCCGTTCTTTAGAGCAAGATCCATTACTTTGCAAATTTTTTCGGCATGAGTTTCTGAAAGTGAACCTCCGAAAACAGTAAAATCCTGAGAAAAGACATAAACAAGCCTGCCATTTATAGTACCGTACCCCGTAACTACCCCATCTCCCGGATAATGCTCCTTTTCCATTCCAAAGTCAGTTGATCGGTGCATCACCAGCATCCCAATCTCTTCAAAAGAACCTTCATCAAGCAAAAAATGCAGGCGCTCTCTGGCAGTTAGTTTACCTTTCTTATGCTGACTTTCAATTCTCGCTTTACCACCACCCAGCAAGGCTTCTTCTTGCTTTTTCTTCAATATTTGAGTTCTGTTATTCACAATGTGCAGGATTATTATTGATTTTCAGGAACCGTGAAAATACTAAAAAATGAATAAAGCAGTCGAAATATTAGTAGTTTTTCTGCTCTTTAGCCTAAATTCTGAAGACATCATTATATAAGCCTGATTTGTTTAATTGATATTGACTTAACATCAAATTAACATTAAATAATATTAATTTCACAAAAAAATAATGTAGAGATGTCCATATTCAAACTTGTATCACTGATTGTTTTATCCTTGATTTGTACTAATGTTTTTGCTCAACGAGAAAGGGATGAACGTGCCATGATTCATAATTTTAAAGGATTACAGTTTAAATCTCCGGATTCTTTATTTTATATTAATTTTCGGTTCCGCATGCAAAATCGAATTGGTGCCTTTACTACTTCGGGCTCTGATCTAAGTTTTAAGGAATATGAAGCTCGAGTTCGCAGATTACGAATGCGAGTCGATGGATTTATTATGAACCCTAAATTAACCTATAACTTACAGCTGGCTTTTACTCGCGGGGATCAGGATGTTGACAATACAGGGATTGCGAATATTGTTAGAGACGCTATTATCTTCTACCATTTTACTCCAAAGTTTTATGTAGGATTTGGACAGAATAAACTGCCGGGGAACAGACAAAGGGTGAACTCATCGGGGCAGCTTCAATTTGCAGACCGTTCTATAGTGAATGGTGCAATGACCATTGACCGTGATTTCGGGCTTAAAGCTTATTATCATAATAAGATTGCTGAAATGGATTTCCATATTAAAGCTGCAATCTCAACTGGCGAAGGCAGAAGTGTGAATTCAACGGATGATGGCCTTGCCTATACAGGTCGTGTTGAGTTTTTACCACTTGGAGCTTTTACCGGGGAGGGCGATTATTCGGAGGGTGATCTTGAACGGGAGCCTAAACCCAAAATTTCAATCGCTGCAGGTTACAGTATGAATAAGAAGACAAACAGAACGGGTGGTCAGCTTGGAAAAGAACTTTACAGTCCGGTAGACATGGCAACCTGGATGATCGATGGAATCGGTAAATATAGAGGCTGGGCATATTCAATAGAATACATAAAAAGGCATGTTGATGCACCACTAACTTTTAATTCCGCTCGAAGCCTAAGTTATGCCTTTACCGGAAACGGTATAAATCATCAGGCATCATATATCTTTACTTCTAACATTGAACTTGCATTCAGATATTCACGATTAAGTCCTTCAGCCAAAATTCAGGCATATGAAGTCAAGAAAAATATCCTTGAATTGGGTGCAACCAAATATTTAAATAAACATAGAGTTAAGCTGCAGCTAAATCTAAATTATATGGCTATTGATGGTAATTATGCTTTTAGGCATCCCGGGAATAAATGGGGTATTTTAACACAATTTGAACTCGGAATCTGAGATTTTATCCTTGAATTTTGGTTTTATATGATGATTATGCAAATCTTACGATTTCCCTGCGGGTGGTGTTATCACCAACCGCTTATTATCTCTTTTTAAGTCTATTTTTCTATTCTTTTTCCAAAAAAGGATAACGGTAATCCTTTGGAGGGTCAAATGTCTCCTTAATAGTTCTTGGAGATACCCAGCGCAATAAATTAATCATTGAACCAGCTTTATCATTTGTTCCCGAACCTCTGGCACCACCAAATGGCTGTTGCCCAACCACAGCACCAGTACACTTATCGTTGATGTAAAAATTGCCTGCGGCGTTTCTTAGCGCATGAGTAGCTGTAGCCAATGCATAACGATCTTGTGCCAAAACAGCACCTGTTAGAGCATAAATGGAGGTTTTATCGATAATTTCAAGAGTTTTTTCAAAGTCATTGTCATTAAAAACGTAAATGGTGAGAACCGGCCCGAATAATTCTTCACACATGGTTACGTAATATGGGTCTTTAGTCAGCAATACTGTGGGTTCAATAAAATACCCTTTTGATTTATCGTAGTTTCCTCCAGAGATGATCTCAATATCTTTATCATTTTTTGCCTTGTCAATAAAGGAACTAAGTTTATCAAATGATTTTTCATCGATCACTGCATTAATAAAATTACCGAAATCTTCTGTCGGGCCCATTTTTAGAGATGCCAGGTCGCGTTTTAATAATTTTTGTATTGCAGGCCATACCGATGCGGCAATATAAACACGGGATGCGGCTGAACATTTCTGCCCTTGGTATTCAAAGGAACCGCGCAGGATAGCGGTACTTGAAGCCTCTGCATCTGCAGATCCATGAACCAAAATAAAGTCTTTACCTCCCGTTTCGCCAACAATGCGAGGGTAAGTTTTATATTTATGGATATTATTACCGATTATTTTCCATATATCCTGAAATACTGCCGTAGAACCCGTGAAATGAATTCCTGCAAAATCAGGGTGATTAAAGATCACATCTCCGGCATCAGGCCCTGAAACATAAACTAAGTTAATCACTCCATCTGGCAATCCGGCTTCACGGAAAATTTGCATTAAAACATTGGCAGAGTAAATCTGGGTATTGGATGGCTTCCAAACGACCACATTTCCCATCATAGCTGCAGATGTCGGCAGATTCCCTGCGATAGCTGTGAAGTTAAATGGAGTGAGTGCAAAAACAAAACCTTCGAGCGGTCTTTGCTCTAGGCGATTCCAGCTACCCCTAGGTGACACCGGGGGCTGCTGCTCATAAATCTCACACATATATTTTACATTGAACCGTAAAAAGTCGATGAGTTCACAGGCCGCATCAATCTCTGCTTGAAATGCATTTTTTGATTGTCCCAGCATGGTTGCTGCATTCAATTTATAACGGTAAGGACCGGCGATGAGGTCGGCTGCTTTTAAGAATATTGCCGCTCGTTGTTCCCAAGGAAGATTCTCCCAGGTAGATTTTGCTGCAAGAGCTGCATTGATCGCATCTGTAACCTGTTGTTTTGTGCCCTGATTATAGCTGCCCAGCAAATGCTGATGATTATGAGGTGGCCTGATCTCTACTTT
>JBDNGV010000109.1:0-2996 GCA_041689125.1 Daejeonella sp. | reverse complement strand
TTAATGTTTTTAAGAAATGGGTATGTATAAACACAGCTTTTGGCTGGGTAAATGTGCCGATGATGTTCTTCACATTTTCCATATCAATTCCTGTTTTGCCACCAACTGAAGCATCAACCTGAGACAGGAGTGTTGTAGGTACCTGTACGAAATCAATACCCCGCTTAAAAGTGGAAGCGGCAAAACCACCCATATCAGTGATAACTCCACCTCCAAGGTTGATCAAAATGCTATTTCGGTCAGCGCCAAAGTCGAGAAGCATCCTCCATATCCCAATGCAAAAATCGATATTCTTATTTTCTTCACCCGGAGTAACTTCAATTAGATCAAATTCTATAGATCCTAAAGCTTCCTGAAGAGCTGGCAGACAATGAATTTCTGTATTACTGTCAACCAGAACAAAAACCTTACTATATTTCTTTTTATTTAAAAAAGCAGACAATTCCTGCAGGCTGTTATCGAAAAAAACAGAATAACTTATACTCTCAATAGGGTTCATTTAACTTTAATTTTTTGTCCTTTGAATTCAATAATATCACCAGTTCTCACTTTTAAGCGTTTACGGTAATCAACCTCCCCGTTATATTTAACTAATCCTGCTTCTACCACAATTTGTGCCTCACCTCCGCTTTGGACGAGGTTTGTTGCCTTTAACAGCTGGATCATAGGAATAAATTCCCCTTCTAATTTAAATTCGAGCATGTAGCAAACTTACTAATTTTACCTTTTGTATGTTAATATCCTAATATTTCTACCTTTGTGCAATAAATCAATTATTTTGAAAAGCCGCCCGGCAACTAGCCATAATTTATCTTTTGACAATACAGAGATTGCTTTTCGAGGAAAATCGAATGCATATCTTATTCGCGCCTACTGGTTATTTAAGTTCATCAGTATTAATTTCCTGACTAAGATAGGTCCGCCAATAACAAATGCAGCCCTTAAACTCGGTTTACCCATTAAATCACTTATTAAAGCTACCATCTTTCGCCAGTTCTGTGGTGGAGAAAGTATTGAGGAATGTGAGCAAACTATTGAACAACTAGATGCTGGCGATGTGGGGTCTATTCTCGATTATTCAGTTGAGGGAGAAGATGATGAGGAAGTATTTGATCATACTTGTAAAGAAATCATGAAAACGATCCGCCATGCGGATGGGGATGATCGTATTCCCTTAACAGTCTTTAAAGTTACCGGTTTGGGTAGAGTTGCTTTACTTGAGAAATTAAATGCCATGCAGCCTCTTGAAGCTGAGGAAAAGTTAGAATTTCAGCGAATGAATCAAAGGGTCGATCAGATTTGTGGACTCGCTCATGAGCTAAATGTGAGAGTTATGATTGATGCAGAAGAAAGCTGGATCCAGGATCCTATTGATTCAATGGCTCTTGAAATGATGCGCAGATATAATCAGGAACAGGCAATTGTTTTTAATACCTATCAGCTTTACAGAAAGGATAAATTAGCCTCATTGGAAGCAGATATTATGAAAGCAGTTTCAGAACAGTTTATTGCTGGCGCCAAGCTGGTAAGAGGTGCGTATATGGAAAAGGAACGTATCCGTGCTGAGGAATTTGCTTATATTTCTCCAATATATTCCGACAAGGAAGCTACAGATAATGATTACAATGAGGCCTTAAAATTCTGTATCAGTAAAATTGAGGCTGTATCCTTTGTTGCAGGTACTCATAATGAGTTTAGCTGTGAAATTCTGGCTGAATTGGTCAACAAAAATGGCATTCCGCATGATCATGAGCATGTTTACTTTTCCCAATTGCTTGGGATGAGTGATAATTTAAGTTTTAACCTTGGTGCTGCAGGATATAATGTGGCTAAATATGTTCCCTACGGACCAGTAGAGGCAGTAATGCCTTATCTATTCAGAAGAGCTGAAGAGAATACATCAGTCGCAGGGCAGATGGGAAGAGAACTTCGATTGATCTCTGCAGAAAAAAAACGTCGTAAACTTAGCTGAAGTCAAAATTTTTATTTCTTACGAAGCAGATCCCAGAAAAGTATAAAATCTGAAGCGAGGCTATACGCGGGGTATTTAAATGTAGCAGGTTTATTCTTTTCAAAAAAGAAATGCCCTATCCATGCAAACCCATATCCAACAAAAGGGATTAGAATCAGGAATCTTGCATCCTGAAAATATATTGAAATAGGAATCAAAAGTATTACAAGAGCGGTCCTTATAAAATGGAATATCCTACTGGTTGAATTAACGTGTTCCTTCATATAGAACGGGTAAAATTCTTTAAGTGAATTGATTCGTTTTTCTTCCATAATCTAAATTAAGGATTTTAATTGCTTATCCCTTTAATAAACCTGAAGAATATAAATAACTTTCCAGTGTTTCTTCAGGAATCAAAAGATGGGTTTTTAGTCCCAGCATTTCGGCTGTTTTCAAATGCTGCGGACTGTCGTCAATGAAAAGAGTCTCTTTAGGATTAAGATTGTTTTCATGCATCACAGATTCAAATATATCCGTATTTGGTTTCCTCATTTTCATGAGATGTGAATAGTAATCCTTTTCGAAAAATATAGCATTAGATTCTATTTGATGTTCTCTCTGCAGATAATCCATTATCCATTTGTAATGGATCTCATTATTATTACTGAGCAGGAATGTTCTGTATTTTTCTTTCACTTTCAAAAGAAGTTCATGATTTGGCTCAGGTACACCAATCAGCAAAGAATTCCATGCTTGATCAATATCCTTATCACTCAGACTTTGTATACCCGTGACTTTACGTATTCCATCTCTAAATTCAGAGGAGGAGATTAGGCCTTGTTCAAACTGGTCAAACAATGAATCATGACCTTTATGTGAGAAGAAATGTTCAACATCCTTGACTCCAAGATCAGTAAAACTTTGTTGAGCCTTCCGGAAGTCTATAGTGAAAATTACATTACCGTAATCGAAAATTATATTTCTAATCTTATTCATATATTTAGTGCAGTATATTATAATTACCTTTTTTAAAAAACAAAAATTT
>JBDNGV010000108.1:0-3052 GCA_041689125.1 Daejeonella sp. | reverse complement strand
GGCAAAGAATCGTTTGGATCTCTCCTGCTGGCTTTCACCTATAGTCACACTAAAGTCTTCGAGATCAGTTTTTTTAATGTTGAAGCTGTTGGATTCATGTGCAATTCCGGCCACCCCTATAATTGGTTTAACCTGAGAAATACCTAAAGCTGATGTGAATACCAATATTGCAAATAGTACTAGAAGCTTCTTTAAAAAATTGTCTTTCATACTCTTACCTTTTTTAATTGAAATGATACATAAAACTATGTAAAAATTTTAAATGAAAAAGTCCCGCATGTGCGAGACTTTTTTAATCTTATGCTTTTAGAGTTCGAAGCTCTTCATACAATTCGATGCTTTTCCTTTGCAAATTGATAAGCTCTATCTCTCGCTCGTGTAGTTTGGCCGATAGAACTTCAATATCTGATTGATGTTTCGCCTGTTGTTCCAAATCATCGGATGTTAATAAGTTAATCAAACTCATCTCAAATACCTTGGCTAATTGTCTCAGCCTGGATACATTTACGTCAGTAATTCCGGTTTCAATCTTGGAGAAAGCAGGAATTGAGATATGTAAACGTTTGGCAACGTCTTCCTGACTCCAACCCTTCTGGTGCCTTAAAAAGCGTATTTTTTTACTTAATTCTTTCATTTTTTTGTTTTTATGTAGGTAGATTGTAGGTGTATTTTTATTTATAAGCGAATTTTATAATTAATTATTGTCGCTAAAGCCATAATGCTTATCTGACAAGGAAATTTATTTTATATTTTCTATTCTGAACTAAAAGATTTCAGAATCTAAATGCTCAAAAGTCAAGTTTATATTTAATCATCCTTGTTAAACGTATAGTTCTGGTTTAAGTTCCATTCAATGGAATATTATTTCATATCAATTTATTGCAACAGAAAACATTTATTTCCGCTAGCATTTTAAACATAAAATTGTAAAAAGGGATCTGGAATATAGAAAATTACAGAAATTTTACCTTTCTGCATTTGAACGGAACAATACGATCGGTTAAAACTTATAAATATAAATATAAATATATTTTCGTTATTATAAAAAAACTAAACTAAATGTAAATTAGGCAGAAACCTGAATTTAGCTGAAACCCAATTACTTAATTCTTTATGCTGCAGGTAGGCAAAGCCAAGGCTTTTGCATTTTTGTTTCAATATGGGTAGATCAGGCTCCTCATAAAAGCCACTTAGAAATAGCAAAGTGCCGGGTTTGGAAACCTGGGCATAAGTATCTAATTGATCGAGTAAAATATTACGGTTAATATTAGCCAGAATGATGTCGAATTTATGATCAGGAATTACTTCTTTTGAACCCATCAGGGCTTTGATATTGCTGATCTGATTCAGTGCTGAATTTTCAATCGTGCTTTCGTAACAGATTTCATCATAATCAATAGCCAAGGCTTCTTTTGCGCCCAGCTTAGCAGCCAGAATTGCCAGAATACCTGTTCCGCAGCCCATATCAAGGATACTTTTCCCTTCAAAATCTTCCTCCAACATAAACTCCATCATCAATGCAGTAGTTTGATGATGTCCGGTTCCAAATGCCATTTTGGGATCGATGACGATCTCATGTTCAAATTCAGGATGTGCTTCGTGAAATGTTGCCCGGATATAGCATTTATCAGCGATCTGAATAGGTTCAAAATTACTTTCCCATACTTGATTCCAGTTTTGATGGGGAATTTTGTTAAGGGTATATGTAAAAGAGAACATACTAGCAAAATCCTCAGCTAAGTTATCGAGTTTTCCCTGATCCAGTTCAGGCTCAGGGATATAAGCCTTAAAACCCTGATCGGTATCCTCGAAGGTATCGAAACCAATCTCAGATAAGGCATTGATCAACAAATCCTTATGAAATTCTACTGCCGACTGTAAGGTAAAAATCAATTCAAGATAGGTCATTTCTGATCCATGGCTTTAATGATGTCGACAAAATCGCGGGCTTTTAAAGATGCACCACCAATCAAGCCTCCGTCTATATCTGCTTGTGCAAACAATTCGGATGCATTTTTAGGATTGCAGCTGCCTCCGTAAAGGATACTTAGGTTGTTTGCAAGGGTTTGATTGTATTTTTCGGCCACTAAGTTTCGGATATAGGAATGGATTTCCTGAGCCTGCTCCGGACTTGCAGTTAAGCCGGTCCCGATAGCCCATACCGGTTCATAGGCTAATATGAGTTTGCCAAAATCTGTTTCAGAAAGTTGAAAAGCGGCTTCGGAGATTTGTGTTTTGATTACTTCAAAATAAGTACCATTATTCCTTTGTTCCAAGGTCTCTCCTATGCAAAAAATCGGACAAAGTCCGTTTTTTAATACCACTTGAAGCTTCAGTTCCAATTGTAGATTCGATTCTGAGAAATAAAGTCGGCGTTCTGAATGCCCGATAATAACATAAGTAGCCCCTGCTGAAGCAAGCATAGCAGCAGAAACTTCACCTGTAAATGCTCCACTATCTGACTGATGGCAATTCTGGGCTCCAACAGCAAGTTTATCATGGGCTGTTAAAGATTGAGCCAGACTATTAATATGAATAAAGGGCGGACAAACTATTACTCGCTGTTCCCCTTTGACTTCCTCATCAATTAATTTTTTGAGTTCTGAGAAAAGTTCGATGCCTTCTATCAGACCCATATTCATTTTCCAGTTACCGGCAATTATATATTTTCTCATTTTATCTTATTGGGGAATTAAAATCTTCTGTATTGTTCAGTTATCTCAAAAACATGGCTTAAAATACTACTTTCAATCTGATTGAATTCAGTATTTTTACGCTCATATACCCTAATGGCAGTCTCAAACATTTTCTTTAAAGTATACACTTCGAAACCGGAATTTCCTCCCCAGGCAAAGTCGGGTATGAAATTTCTTAGAAAACCTGATCCGAAAATATTGGCTGCAACGCCCACCACGGTCCCGGTATTAAACATGGTATTGATTCCACATTTTGCATGATCTGCCATAATTAATCCGCAGAATTGCAATCCTGTTTTTCGGAAACCCTCTGTAGGATAATCCCATAATCTTACTTCAGCATAATTGTTTTTCAT
>JBDNGV010000107.1:0-10961 GCA_041689125.1 Daejeonella sp. | reverse complement strand
ATTGTGTAAACCCTTTCCCCAGGCCATGCCAGTCCTGCCTGTTACAATTGCTATTTCTTTAAAAACCGGTGTCCAATGATTTCCTTTAAATTCATAAACAGACATCCTACCCTCAATCTTATTCCATGAATCTGTCGTTACTACGATCAGTTGCTCGGTATTAAATCTGGTATTCAGATTTACAGGCTGTTCGATATAAATAGAATAAATAAATGAATAAACTAGCAGGATAAAATTCATGTGGGTTTTTATGTAGCAGATTTTAGCCAGTTTTTACCTTCTGTGAACCTGGTTATAAGCATCGCCGAAACCGTATCGCCTGTTGCGTTTAAAACAGTTGCCATAGGATCAACAAGCGTGCCTATGATCATCACCACAGGTAACATCTCTATCGGAAAACCATAAACAGTCATGACTAGAATTTCTCCGATGTAACCACCATTTGGTATTCCGCCTTCTACCATGCTCACTATAATGGTGATACCTAGTGCCATGAGAATGGTGCCTAGATCCATAAAATCTTTACCCATTATAGCAAATACAGCGACAATTTTTATGATTGACGAAACACTAGATCCATCTTTGTGAAGCGGGGCTCCAAGGGGAATAACCAGGTTACTGATATGCTCAGGAATTTTCATGGCCCTAGCTGCCGCAAGATTAGCAGGAATAGTTGCCACACTGCTACAAGTACTTACCGCCGTAAATGTTGGGATAATATTATTCTTCCAAAATATTTTAATTCCCGGAATACCTCCGGCTATGAATGCATAAATAGTAAAGAAAACAAAGAAATAAAAGGTGCAAAAACCATAATATATGGCCATTGAATGACCGTAGGTTCCGAAAAGTTGAGGACCAAATACACCTACCTGATAAGCAAAATACGCTCCTAATCCCAACGGGGCAAGCTTCATAATCATGATAAGAAATTGCTTCATCACCTCATCGCCTGATATCAGAAATTTTTTGAAAGGCTCACCTGCTTCACCAGATCTTGAAGTTGCAAAACCAATAAATAAAGAAAATATAATAAAGGCCAGCATACTCTTTCGGGATAATAACTCCGAGAATTCATTCACCGTTAATAAACTTGTTGCCTGTTCTCCAAAACTTGCCGTGTGAACTTCTTCAACCGCGTTTGCAACTGTTTCAATATTCTGTGGAAGTGGAAATATTGCGACCGTAAAAATTGTTAGTATAGCTGATATAATTACTGTACCTAAAAATACCAGAATCATTACCAACATAACCTTCCCCATTTTTTTGGAACGATCAATATTGGCTATTGAAGACGATATAGCGAAAAAAATAAGGGGAATTACAGCTGTAAAAAGCAGATTTAAAAATATATCGCCTATTGGTTTAATTACCTCAACCTGCTTGCCTAAGAAAAGTCCTAAAAAAGTTCCAATTATAATACCAATAAGGAGTCGAAATATACTAGCATAGTTCTTTAAAAAACCAGATGACTGTTCAATCATTTTTACAAACCTAGTTTGGCAGATATTTCGAGCATACGCTCAATAGGTAATCTAGCACGTTTTATTATTTCAGCCGGAACAGTAACTTCAGGACGTCCATTTTTAATACATAGATATAGCTTTTCAAGCGTATTTCTTTTCATATGCGGACAATCATTGCAAGCACATGAATTATCTGGTGGCGCCGGAATAAATACTTTTTCAGGATTAGCTTTTTCCATCTGATGGATAATTCCACTTTCGGTAGCCACAATAAATTCTTTAGCCGGATTATTTATGGTGTATTTCAATAAACCGGTAGTGGATCCTATATAATCGGCCATCTTTAAAATAGCCTCTTCGCATTCAGGATGTGCAATAAATTTTGCCTCTGGATGTCTGTTTTTTAATTTTAGTATACGCTGTTGAGAGAAAATTTCATGAACCATACAAGCACCATTCCATAATACCAGTTCTCTCCCTGTTTTCTTAGCTACCCAGGCTCCTAAATTTTTATCAGGACCAAAAATAATCTTCTGATCCTTAGGTAAACTCTCCACTATCTGTACAGCATTTGATGAGGTACAAACAATGTCACTCATTGCCTTTAACTCGGCAGTACAATTTACATAGGTTATTACCAAATGATCAGGATACTTCTCCTTGAACTTTGCAAATAATTTTGGCGGACAACTGTCTGATAATGAACATCCTGCTTTTAAATCTGGTAATAGCACCTTTTTTGAAGGTGATAATATTTTAGCCGTTTCAGCCATAAAATGAACACCGGCAAATACAATTACCTCAGCATCTGTCTTTGCTGCCTGCTGTGATAAACCCAGACTGTCTCCAATAAAATCTGCAATATCCTGTATATCAGGCTCCTGATAATAATGTGCTAAAATAATCGCATTTTTTTCTTTTTTTAATCTGTTTATTTCAGTAAAAAGATCGAGTGATGGATTTATTGGCTCATCAATAAAACCTTTAATATTTAATTCTTCTAAGGTATCCATTTATCAACTATTCAATAATTATAATTTATATTATAGATAAAGATCTTATTGTTTATTAGAGTGTTAGTATTGTGAATAATTAACTTGTTATTTTGTCGTTATAATTAGTTTTAATTAATTATTCACAAATTCTAAACAAAATTATATAGCTAAATATTTGATTATTAAGATATTCAATTATCCAAGTTTTTTTTATTTATTTTATATGTGCAGTTTTTAGTCGTTATAAAAAGTGGATTACTCTTTGCTTCTTGTTTGTAACTAAATCAAAAATAAGTTAAATTAAAGTTATTAGGATTATTTTTCAGTCTGTTTATAAATTAATCAACTACTATTAGTACTAAATTAACATCTTTGATGTGGTTATTAACATGATTATTAATTACCAATATTATATAAATTTTATTAGATGAAAATTGTTGATTTTTTAGTGATAGGATCCGGTATTGCGGGATTAAGTTTTGCTTTGAAAGCTGCTAAATATGGTCAGGTTCTAATTCTTACTAAAGCTAACGAAGATGAGTCCAATACGAAATACGCCCAAGGAGGTGTAGCTGTTGTTGTAGATAAAGAGGAAGATTCATTTGAAAAACACATTGATGATACGTTAATTGCTGGAGATGGATTATGTGACCGAAGTATTGTTGAGATCGTTGTTAAAGAAGGACCCGCACGTATAGATGAGATTATAAAATACGGTACTCATTTTGATAAAACCAATAAGGGAATTTTTGATCTCGCTAAAGAAGGTGGTCATTCTGAAAGTCGTGTGTTGCATTATAAAGATATAACTGGTTTTGAGATAGAAAGAGCCTTGCTTGAGCAAATTCATAATGATCCTAATATTGAAATTTTAACCCATTATTTTGCTGTAGAATTAATAACTCAGCATCATATCGGTGAATTTGTTGACCGAAAATCAGAGGATATTGAATGTTATGGTATTTACGCGCTTGATACTTCAACGAATAAAGTTGAGAGATTTTTATCACGGGTTACTTTAATGGCTTCCGGGGGTGCCGGTCACATTTATTCTACCACTACCAATCCTGTTATTGCTACTGGTGATGGTATAGCTATGGCTTACCGAGCTAAGGCTAAGGTTAGGAATATGGAATTTATTCAGTTTCATCCTACTGCGTTATATAATCCTGGCGAGTACCCCTCTTTTTTAATTTCTGAAGCTGTTCGTGGTTTTGGTGGTGTGCTTAAAACCAAAAACGGCGAAGAGTTCATGCAGAATTACGATGAGCGGGGTTCTTTAGCTCCGCGGGATATTGTGGCCAGGGCTATTGATGCGGAAATGAAGAAGTCAGGAGATGATTTTGTTTATCTTGATATAAGACATCGTGAAAAGGTGGACATTCTATCTCATTTCCCCAATATATATGCGAAGTGTATGAGTATTGGCTTGGATATGACCCGCGATCTTATTCCGGTTACCCCGGCTGCCCATTATATGTGTGGTGGTATTATGGTTGATGAAAATGGGCACTCTTCAATTAACAGGCTTTATGCTTGTGGTGAATGTACTTCAACCGGCTTACATGGAGCTAATCGCCTTGCGTCTAACTCTTTATTAGAAGCCCCTGTATTTGCTCACAGGATATATAAAGATGTCATCCTTACCTTTAAAAATCATGTAATTCCTGATAATATTCCAGAATGGGATGAGACAGATACTAAATTATCTAATGAAGACATTCTGGTTACCCATAACCTTCGTGAAACCCAAAAGGTGATGAGTGATTATGTGGGAATCGTTAGATCTGATTTCAGACTAGAAAGAGCCTTAAGACGATTGGGTTTGCTTTATGAAGAAACAGAAAGTTTCTATAAGAAGACAACCTTGTCAGTTAAACTATGTGAGCTTCGTAATGTTATCCAGAACGCTTATATCGTCATAAAATCTGCAATGCTACGTAAAGAGAGTAGGGGCCTGCATTACACTACTGATTATAAGCCCCATGCTTTGGAACCCCATGATACTGTTTTTTAATAGAGTTTAGCTATGGCACTTATTTTACCCGTTAAGAATGTATTTCCTGAAATAGGAAATAATTGTTTTCTGGCTGAGAACAGTACCATTGTTGGTGATGTTGTTATCGGTGATAATTGTTCTGTATGGTTTAGTGCCGTAATCAGAGGCGATGTTAATTATATAAGAATAGGAGATAATACGAATATTCAGGACGGAGCCGTAATTCACTGTACCTACCAAAAGGCCGCTACTGAAATTGGTAATTATGTATCAATAGGACACAATGCTCTTGTTCATGGGTGTACGTTGTGTGATCATGTACTCATTGGAATGGGTGCTATTGTAATGGATCATGCTATTGTGAATGAGTATTGTATTATTGCAGCGGGTGCTATTGTTTTAGAAAATACGGTTTGTGAAGCCGGTTATTTATATGCCGGTATTCCTGCCAGAAAAATTAAGCCTTTAACAGAGCATCAAATCGAAATGCTCAATAAGTTACCTGAAAACTATAAATTGTATTCTACCTGGTTTATTACGGATCCGGAATAGTAACATTTTCTTCTAAATCCCAGTTGGGCCTGAGAGAGATTATTTTTTCTAAGTTCCAAGTTTTTTCAGGCTGTCTTCCTTCTTTAACATTTCCGGTATCCCATTCCCCGTTTGCGTTATCATCATATATAACACGGATAAAATATTTGGCAGTGGGGTATCTGATGTAATTTAGGAGAGTATTCTTTTTAATCGAATTTTGTTTTAGTATATCTTTCTTTTCGTTTAACCATTGTACCAGATAAGTTTTTGATGTATCAGGTACACTAACTTTTATAGATATACTTCCATAATTGTCGTCAACATCCAATTCAAATATTTTATTATAAACTTTGGATTTTGTTCCTAGTATATCAGTAAACGCATTCTCGGCCAGTTTTAAATTATATTGCTTTTTGGATTTCCATGGATATTTTATTTTATAGATCTTAAGGGAATTAGGGTCTTTAACAATTTGATAGTTCTTTACCGGTATGGAGTCTTCCAGAAGTGTTATTTGTGATTCCTGATAGGATTTTATTGGGGATGATAACTTGAGTATGAATTCAGCACCTGGTCTTATCTTTGCCCCAGTGAGGTTATCTGAGGCAACCAGGGACTGCATATATGTATCTCTTTTATTTCTTCTGAGTGTTACAGTGTCAAGTGCTTTATTTCCCGAATAGACAACCACATTAATTGAATCAAAAAGCAGCTCAGGTAACCAAACTATAGCCGAGTCCCTGCCAAAGGTAAATTCAACTGTTTTGCTTTGATCAAGGTTTGCCGGTTCAGTAATCCTGATGGATGGATCAGTAAGTGGTCTGTTAAATATTAAATTTATTCTACCATCGCTCTCAATACGGCGATCTTTTACCATGAAAACAGAAGGATATTCTTTAAAAACTTGTAAAACAATTCCACCGGTATCTCTAGTTAATTTAAGAGGATTTTGAAGGAATCCAATTTCTTCGTTTTGTCCGTTATATATTCTATCTCCTCCCTGTTCAAGTAAGGCGTATAATTTATAGGTGTCTTCTCTTAGGTTTGATAATTTGAACGTTCCAGATGTATCGGTTATATTGAATATGCTTGCCTTTTTTTTCCCGAATAAAGAATCCTGATTTAATGGCAAGATGAATACAGTAACATCCTTTAGTTTTTCTTTGGTTAGGGAGTTAATTACCTTTCCTGAAATTGAAAGGGAATCAATTTCGTTACCGGTTGAAAACACATATGAATAATTTTTTAGAATATTGCTTTCGTTTACGTCGGCAATTGCCTTTCCAAAATTGATTGCATAAGTGGTGTTTTTTTCTAGCTCTTGTTTAAATTCAATTTCCAAATTCTCCTTTTTTACTCTAAATCCTGGAGGTATATCCATTGCTGGAGATATGCTAATTTCTGTATATTCGTTACTGAGCTTTACAAATTCATTGAATTCTATTTCAACCTTTTTTACGTTAAAGTTTTTTGTATAGTTTTTTGGAATTTCTTTAATGACACCTGGAGGTATACTATCCTTTGGACCTCCGGTTGGAGATTGCACACTTGCGCAACTCGATACCAAGGTTGTAAGCCAAAATAGTAGTATTGAAATATTGAAAATTACCCTTTTTTTATTTTTTGCCATTTATAAACCATATAAACGATTTTCTCTTTTTTTGGATTATTAATATTGACCATTGTTCAAAAGTGTCGTATGTCTTACTATTTAAAGCCAATTAAAAAAAGACTTAACTAACTGTAAATCAATAAGTTATATTTTATCTTGTCAGATGTACCATTAAAACAGAAATATCTGAAGGTGAAACACCTGATATTCTGGAAGCCTGACCGAGGGTTCTTGGTTTTATTTTCATCAGTTTTTCCCTTGCTTCTTTTGATAATGAAACTAGTTTAAGGTAATTAAATTCAGGATTGATTGTATGATCTTCCATCCGTTTCATTTTATCTACGATGTCCATTTCTTTCTCAAAATAACTTTCGTACTTAATTTTTATTTCTGCTTGCTCAACGGTTTCTTTATCATAACGATTTAGTATTTCATTGAATACCGAATCTGATTTTCTTAAGTCAGTAAATCCTATTTGTGGTCTAGTTATTAATTGGAACATTTTTACGTTTTGTGAAATACCTGGTGTGCCTTTATTTTCTAGAATTTCATTGACCGCATCCGGAGCTATTGATGTTGTCTTTAGATAGCTTACGATCAAGTCAGCATTTTCTATTTTTTTATTTACTTTCTTAAGCCTTTCGTCAGAAATTAATCCTAATTTATATCCAATCGGGCTTAATCTGATATCTGCATTGTCTTGTCTTAATAAGAGTCTATGTTCTGCCCTTGAGGTAAACATACGATAAGGTTCTTCTGTTCCTTTTGTTACCAGATCGTCAATTAAAACGCCGATGTACGATTCTGCTCTTTTTAAAATAAGTTCTTCTCTCTTATTTATTTTTAAATGTGCGTTTATTCCTGCCATAAAGCCTTGGCATGCGGCTTCCTCATAGCCTGTGGTTCCGTTTATTTGCCCAGCGAAGTAGAGATTCTTAATTAATTTTGTCTCAAGGCTAAGTCCTAATTGTGTTGGTGGAAAGAAGTCATATTCAATAGCATAACCAGGTCGAAACATTTTAGCATTTTCGAAACCCGGTATTTTCGTCAATGCTCTGTATTGCACATCTTCTGGTAAAGATGTTGAAAATCCATTCACATAAATCTCTACAGTGTTCCACCCTTCTGGTTCAACAAATATTTGGTGTCTATCACGCTCGGCAAACCGGTTAATTTTATCTTCAATAGAAGGGCAGTAGCGTGGACCCAGTCCTTTTATTCTGCCTGTAAACATTGGAGATTTTTCAAAGCCCTCTTTTAAAGTCTCATGAACTTCTGCGTTCGTGTAGGTTATCCAGCAACATTTTTGTTCTTTTTGTAGTGGTACATCGGTGTATGAAAATCTTCCACGGTCTGTATCGCCCCATTGTTCTTCCATTTTTGAATAATCCAGAGAGCGTCCATCTACTCTTGGGGGTGTCCCTGTTTTCATCCTCCCGGATTCAAACCCTAGTTCAACTAGTTGTTCTGTAATCCCAGTAGCTGATTTCTCTGCAGTTCTACCACCACCAAATTTCTTTTCACCTATGTGAATAATACCGTTTAAAAAGGTTCCATTGGTTAAGACAACAGCTTCTGATTTTATTTCTATTCCTAATGATGTTCTTACGCCACAAACTTTATTTTTTTCTATCAATAGTGATGTGGCAGTATCTTGCCAAAAATCCACATTAGGTGTTTGTTCTAGGGCCAATCGCCATTCTTCTGCAAAACGTTTTCTATCGCTTTGGGCTCTTGGACTCCACATTGCTGGACCTTTTGAGCTATTCAACATTCTGAATTGTAGTGTTGTTTTATCTGTTATTATCCCTGAGTATCCTCCCATAGCATCAATCTCACGAACGATTTGACCTTTAGCTACTCCACCCATTGCTGGGTTACAACTCATTTGTGCTATTGTTTCCATGTTCATGGTTATTAATAGCACTTTTGAACCCATATTTGCTGCCGCCGCAGCTGCTTCACAACCTGCATGCCCGGCACCTACCACAATAATATCGTATTTATTAAACATTTTTTTGAATGTTCCACGTGGAACTATAAAGAATTGTAAAAATAATCATAACTATTTAATATTTGTTCCACGTGGAACATACTTAAAAAAGGAGATAAGGGCTGCGGTAGCCCAAACACTTTCTAGAATAACAAAAGGGTAAAAATGTATGAGATAAGAAGAAAAACCGCATAATGCAGCACCTACGAAATTAAGTCCGGTGTACCATTTACTCTCCGTGCTAAGCTTTTTATTTAAATTAAGATAAAAGGCAATAAGCAACATGCTAACTCCTGTTGATGCAATAAGATCGGATTGACTCATGTTCTCTGTTTATTTTTTTTATTCCGATAATTCAAGCCACCGAAGTGTTTGATCATCAATTTTGTCTTTTAAGCCCTTTATTTTACTAGCAATTTCAGATAGTATCATGTGATCTGTAATTCCGGAATTTAATTCCATGGTAAAATCTTCTTCCTGCTTCTCCATTGCTTTAATACTTAACTCAAGTTCAGAAAACTCTTTTTCTTCTTTGAAAGTAAGTTTTCTTTTTGTCGGTTTAGGGTGGTCGGTTTTCGTATTGACTTTAATCTCTGTCTTTGCCGGTTTTTTGGGCTCTTCCTGTTCAAGCCTATAATCCGTATAGTTACCGGAGTAGATTTGTACATTTTTATCACCTTCTAAAATAAAGAGCTGCTCTGTCAGGCGGTCAAGTAAATACCTATCGTGAGATACAAGCATTAAAATCCCCGGGAAATTAAGCAAGAAATCTTCCAGAACATTTAAAGTATCTATATCTAGATCGTTTGTTGGCTCATCCAAGATAAGGTAGTTAGGATTCTTCATCAAGACCCTCATAAGCTGAAGACGTTTCTTTTCTCCACCACTTAGCTTATTAACCATGCCATACTGTTTTGCAGGTGGAAAGAGAAAGTGGCTTAGAACCTGACTTGCAGTAAGGGTTTTTCCATCAGCCATGGTAATATATTCTGCAATGTTCTTTACCACATCTATTACCCGCTCATCTTCATTAAATTCTAAACCACCTTGTTTATAATATCCAAATACCGTTGTTTCACCCACATTAACTTTACCACCGTCAGGTTTTAAGGCTCCAGTAATAATATTTAGAAGTGTCGATTTGCCTGTTCCATTCTTGCCCGCAAGCCCAATTTTATCCCCCTTTTTGAATGTATAGCTGAAATCATGGATTATAGTTTTTCCGTTAAATGATTTACTAACATGCTCTAATTCTAAGATCTTATTTCCTTGTCTCGATACATTGACACTTAACTCAAGTGATGATTTAACGTTCCTTCCCTTTGTTGTTTCTTCAAGATCATAAAAGGAATCAATCCTCGACTTTGATTTGGTTGTTCTTGCCTTTGGCTGACGACGCATCCATTCAAGCTCTTTCTTTAGCAGGTTTGTGTTTTTACTGAAAGTAGCATCCTCTGCAGTATTTTGTTCGGCTTTTTTCTCAAGGTAATAACTGTAGTTTCCATTAAAATTTTGGAGTTTTCCCCTGTCAAGTTCTATGATCCGCGTTGAAACATTATCTAGAAAGTACCTATCGTGAGTAACTAGTAATATTGTTTTCTGACCACTGGTCATATAGCTTTCCAGCCATTCTATTGTTTCAATATCCAGATGGTTGGTAGGTTCATCCAAAATATAAACATCCGGATCGTCAATGAGTAGTTTGGCAAGTGCCAGACGTTTTCTTTGTCCTCCAGAAAGAGTAACAATTCTTTGTTCCAGATGCTGTATTCCCATCCTGCCAAGAATAGTTTTTATCTCATATTCATACTCCCAAGCATTCGCATTACTCAATTCATCCATTAGCCTATTTAGGAGTTTTTCATTGTGAACCTCCTGATTTACAGCTTCTTCGTACTTACGGATCAGTTGTTGACGCTTATCCCCAATCGAGTAAATGAAGTCGCTGATTGTTTCCTGATTGGTAAATTGAGGATCCTGTTCCAGGTAACCTATTCTAAGGTCCCGTTCAGTTACAACCTTCCCCAGTACCGGTTGTAAGATTCCAGAAAGAATTCTAAGTAATGTCGATTTTCCTGTTCCGTTAATACCAACCAGTGCTACCCTGTCGCCTTTATTAAGACCTAAATAGAGGTCTTTAAATAACCAGTTATCGTTAAATGAATGTCCTAATTGTTCAGTTGATAAAATGCTCACGCTAATTCTTGTATTTGTATGGAAGGATAAATAAAGGTTCCCTTTATTTCTTTTAATGATTGATTAAGCATTGCTCGCGCAACTGTTTCTGCCTTAATGCTTCGGTATTTTTTTAGTGGACCTATAAGCAATGGTTCAATTAGTTTGAAAATGGGTGCTGCGATTT
>JBDNGV010000106.1:0-3311 GCA_041689125.1 Daejeonella sp. | reverse complement strand
CTTTCAAAAATTACTTTTTCAATAGTATAAGCATCACGTTCCAGCGTTCCTGTAGTACGGGAATTCAATGGAGTCTTCGCGGGCCATGGGCCAAAGCATGTTTGAATTTTTGACCGAACTTCGCGGACATAGGCTTCTGCATCGCTTTTAGTATGAAGGCTGGCACGCCGTTTCTCCGACACTTGCTCTATCTCCCTGAAACGTCCAACGAAATATTCCTGAACCATTCGCGGGAAACGGTTAAGCGGGGTCAGTGAAGAAAGCTTATCGCCGGCAGGGAGACTTTGTATATCTGCTTGTTCCGCAAACGCCGGTATAATGCCAGCGCCGGTCAGACCAATACCAGCCATTCCGGCAAGTTTTATAAAGTCCCTGCGATTGTTCTTCATTTTTATAGAGGTTTATATAAATTAATTGAAAATTGTCGCACCCAGCTGTCCGGATCTGGTCCGTAATCTGGCGAACTCAGCCTGGTATTCCTTTAAGCTGCTGCCGGTTATCTTCACTCCCGACATTGTTACCGGGTTAATGATCCTGATATTTTTACCGCTAAGTGCTGCTGCCAGTGATACATCTCCCCAGTTAAGAAATCCCGGAAGGTGAATGCCCATACTGAAATAATCAATGGAGCCGCCATTATCAAACAGGTAGCTCAGGGGAGCATCCCGCAAAATAATATCATCCACATTGCCTCCTGAAGCGCCAAGAAACAAGTCTGCCAGACCGGCTTCCTTACTGCCGTCTATGCTTACCTTCTGAGCCTGGTACCTTGATTTCAGGAAATCGCTCACCACATTCAGCTCCTTTACCCATTCACCTAAAATCGTTTTTCCAAGCCATAACTCGGCACGTGACTGGGTATGAAGCACCATGCTTTTATTACTTATATTTTCTTTTGAGGAAGAGGCCTCACCTGTACCAGAGAGGTCAGCGATTACAATGCCCTGCCCTTTTTTCTTCAATGAACTGATTAAATCCTGTGAAATTGCTTTCTTTCCTGCCGGATTGCTGATGATTAGATATCCAAGAGAGGGATCAGCAGGAGGAAGAAGTAACAGAGGGATCAGCTTATTATCTGAGGTTTCTAAAGCCAGCCGCTCCCAGCCTCCCAGACTTGTGTACTGATGTACTTTACTGAGTTCTGATCGCTCATTGATCCGTAAGATATTGCGTAATTCCTTTTGCTTGGCAGAGGCATCAAAAGACCCCACTCCCAAAAATGAAGTCCTTAATTCTTTACCACGGCGTTCGCAGTAATCTGCTGTTGTTTGTACTCCCGGATCACGTTTGCCGATTATTGGATATACCAACAGCTGCTTATTTGGTAAAGTTTCAAAAGGAATTTCTTTTTTAGGTGCTCCTGTTCCGACACCCTTGAGGTGAAGATCAAACCATCCGAGCATCACTTCCCGGTTCTCGGGCCAATACCCGTGAGGTTTATCTAAAACAAGCCTGCTTATATTATTTCCAACCCCGAGCATTTCAAAGACTGGCCTGGAATTGTTAAAACTTCTGAACATCTCTGAAGCTAAAAAGGTCGGATTATCTACAATAATATTAGACATCTTTATAGTCCTCGGAGCAACAAGGGCAAGAACTCCTGCTTGTTCAGTAAAGGTCAATCCGTCCGTCAGCAGCTCGCAAATGCAGTTGGATCGCATCACACATGATTCAAAAGTTCCCACACTAACTACCGGTAAAGCCGCTTTAACGCGTTCATCCATAGCTGCTAACCACATGGTTTGATTCCCTCCGCCGCTGGCTCCTGTTGCACCGATGTTTTCAGGGTCGACATAAGGCAGTGAGCTAAGCAAATCCACTCCGCGCATATTGTCAGAGATCTGAACACCGGTCAAAGATTCGCCTATATTCAGAAGAGATGCTCCCAGATTGGCTCCATGATACTCATCTTTCCCGTGTGTTCTTGTCCTTTCTCCGGCTCCCCAGGCATCGATGTTCAGACATACATAACCATTAAGAGCTAAACTTTGACCAATCGCCTGAAAAGATTCAAATAAGCGGCCGCCCGGCCAGTGCCCGTGCATTACAATTACTGCAGGAAAGGTGCCCTTACCTTCAGGAACATATAAATTCGCAGTTGCATAAACTCCCGGACGGGTTTGGAAGGAGATATTCTTAATCTTATACCCTTTCATTTGAATTGAGCCAGTTTCCTTCATATTTAAAGGAAGTCTGGTATTTACCAGGAGTCCGGTTTTCTGTATAATGGTATTTTTGAGGCCGATTCTGTATTTATCCCAGTCTAATAGATTATCAGGTAGTTGGTGGGTTCCAAATTTTAAAACCGCCTGATTTCTTAATCTGCTTTCAACTAAATCCGCATGGTTTTTTGGCAAAACAGAGGGCAGGCTGTCGGAAACTAAAAAGTGATCCTTAAAATCATCAGCCCGCGCTGCGATAACTGCTAAAAAACAGCTGCTTGTAACAAAAAAACAAATGCTAAATATTTTAATTCTATTCATTCGTAAGTGTATTTAATTAAAAGAAGCCCTGAGTTTCCCATCATTACCGATTATGAAATACCAAAAAGTAGAAATAGCGTTATGTAAACATGAGAATTATTGATAATCTATCAGGACATCGCCAAACTCTTACAATGCCCTGATAAAAAATCCTGTTTAATTATACCCCGGATTTTGAACTAATTTTGGATTTTTCTGAATTTCGTAGGAAGGTATTGGTACGAGATAGTTTCTTTCAAAAAAAGCGCGCTGTTGAAAATTTATTATAGTATAGGTCTTTTGCTTGGTAGTAATATTTCTAGCAATCCCCATTCTCTTAGCTGGAACATTAAGAACCTGAGGAGCAATTTTCCAACGACGTACATCAAACCAGCGATGCTCTTCAAAAGAAAGCTCAATTCTTCGTTCCTGCTGAAGTCTGGTCAACAAAGCAGCTCCGCTTTCAGTTACAGGCGGCATATTAACAGTCGGCCTGCTTCTTATCCTATTTATATACTCTCTGCAGACAGGTTCGTTACCCAGATTATACATTGCCTTAGCATAATTAAGTAGTATTTCAGCATAACGAATATATGTCCAGGGGGTGCTTCCAATATTAATTCCACCCGGATTGGTAATACTTTCATCCAGGAACTTTCTTAAATAATAACCTGTTTGAGTAGAATTCCAGGGTTGGGATGACCCTTCGTTAGAATCCTGTCCGCCGGGAAGGAAGGTTTCTACTGTCCGGTGTTTAAATGGCGCCCCGTCATACAGAATTATAGAGTAGAAACGAGGATCGCGGTTGACATAAGGATTTTGAGGATTATAAGCAGGATCATCTTTGGG
>JBDNGV010000105.1:0-5361 GCA_041689125.1 Daejeonella sp. | reverse complement strand
TCTTCGGTAATGCTTGCTTTTAGCCAGAATAAAACGTGGTGTGCGATCATTTTTTTTATTTTTTTTCAAATATATGAAATCACTATAGTTGAAAAAGGTAATTCGACAAATTAGATACGTGCAAAGAAAAAGCCTGCAATAAACCGGCTTTGACCTATGCTCGTAAAATGATCGCTAGGCTGTCAGTTTAACCGGTCAGCCAGAAATCCATGACATTAAAAGGTTATAGAGCCGTTTCCAGTATATTCATAATTTATAGGGGATTTCACTGTGTACAATAAGGTCATATTCTCTGTTGCCTCAATGAATCTTCCAGTGCCACCTGTGAAAACATACACTTAGTACATAAATCCGGCACCGGCAAGAGAATAATTTAGCTTATCTCCGTTAGCAGCTGTTCCTACTCCGCCAATGGAGCTAGTACCTTGTCCCGTTACCGGATCCATGCAAAATGTAGTTACTTGTTTTTGAAGTCCGAGTGCAGTTGAATTTCCTGTCCCATCGGATCTGAACTGAAGAGTTCCTACTCCGCATCCATTGGGGATAAAAGAAATAGTTCCTGAACCTGTACTTTTCAATGGCCTAGTTACCCTATGCCATTTGTCTGATCTTTTACTGCCATTTGCATAGCTGATTCGCCATTTGCTTTTAGCAGCAAAGCGCCGTTTGCTAACTCAGCATATTTTTTAAGGTCGTCTTGATTAGTAGTTTCTGAAATCATTTCCTTCTTGCAGGAAGCTAATAGTACTACTGCTGCGATAATTAGAATTTTTTTCATAAAAATATAAAGGTTAAAGAATTAAAAACTAACTGTAGACATCACAGGAAAATGATCCGAAGGAAATTTGCCGAAGTACGTGTCTGTTAGAATTCCCCATCTGCTGGAAGTAAACTGCTTTGATGTAAAAATATGGTCAATAACAGATTTATTTCTTGGAGCCCTGAACCCATTTGCGGAAGAATTAAGTTCATAAGGAAATTTTACATCAGCATACGAGTCTTTCAAAATACCCGAATTGGCGATGGTCTGATACCATTCGCTGTCACGTCCACCATTCAGGTCGCCTGTGAAGATAACCGGTTGGCTTCCTGCAATATCTTTAATCTTCTGTATGATTAGTTTTGAACTTTCCTTTCTAGCAATAAATCCCTGGTGATCAAAATGCACATTGAAGAAATAGAATTTTTTACCACTCGCTATATTTTCCAAATATACCCATGAGCAAATACGGTTACAGCAGGTAGCATCCCAACCTAAGCCGGGTTTATCCGGAGTTTGTGAGAGCCAGAAGTCGCCACTTTTCAGCAGTTTGAATTTATCTTTTTTGTAAAAGATTGTGGAGTGTTCTCCACCATCTTTTCCATCGTTCCGGCCAATGCCATAACGCGAGAATTGTGGCAATGCAGTACTGATATCATCCAGCTGGTTTTTCAGGGCTTCCTGTACTCCAAATATATCGAAGTCGTGAAAGCGAATCAGACTGGATACAACAGGAGCTCGATTAACCCAAAGATTGCCGGTATCGCTAGGATTGTCATAGCGAATGTTAAATGTGGCTACATTAAACGACTGTGCATGTATTCTGATAGAAATGGCGAGCAATAGAATACTGGCCAGTAATATTTTATATTTCATCTATTTAATTTTTATTGTTTTTTATATGCCCGTACGGGATGGTTGTCAACTGTCCATTGTCAACTGTCAATTCTTCATCATTATTTTCCTAACCTCAGCTACTTCCTTCTCACTTACCGGTCCTGATTTATTCCCAAAACTCTTCCTGACATAAGTTAATATCTCCGAAATTTCCCTATCATTTAGAAAGGAGGCATGTGCAGGCATAGTATCGTTATAATTTTGGCCTTTTACTTGTATTGCGCCCACCATCCCATTCAGAACAACATTAATTAGCACGGTTTTGTCGCTGTTTACCCATTCAGATCCCGCAAGAGGGGGGAAGCGGCTTCCGTCGCCATTGCCATCAGTTTGGTGGCAGTTTCTGCAATAAATATTGTACAATAGCTCAGCATGTACCGGTTTGCCTTTTCTGTCAAGATTATCTGCCATTTCATCCGGAGTTTTAAGATGGGATAAAGTTTTGCGTTTTTCCATTTCAGCCAGTTGTTTTGTGCCGAAGGATTTTTTATCGCCTTTGTACATGATTCTCCAGATCTTTCCTTTTTGAGTTTCACCAACATACAAAGAACCATCCGGTCCTTCTGCCAGACCCATTGGCCTGTATTTGGCGTCATTGGTTACCGCAAGTGTATCTTTTCCCGCAAATCCATCAGCAAATACTTCCCAAGGGCCTATTACCACCCCGTTCTTCATTGGGACAAAGACAACAACATTGCTAACTTGAGGGTATGGGATACGATTGGTAGAGCCATGCAGAGAAATAAATGCCCCTTCTTTGTAACGAGCAGGGAATTGGTTGCCCTTATAAAATAAGATATCGTTCGGTGCAAAATGTCCCGGGAAACCCAGTAGAGGTTTCGGAAGCTTTGCACCTTCACCTTCCTTAATACCATCCCCGCCATACTCCGGGCTCAGAATTTTCTTTTCAAGCATCTGATCATAATAATAATAGGGGAAGCCTCCATCGAATCCTTTAGTAACTTTAAAAAATTCATCCGATGGGAGCATGGCACTTTTCCATGGACTATAATGCTCAGGCCAGAGTAAGTGCAGATCATCTCGGCCATGATGTAAGGCATAAAGAGATTCAGTGCCTTTATCCCAAGTCATACCTACGATACTCCTCATTCCGGTTGCATATCTTGTCCCATCACTTTGTCTTTGCTGCAGTTTATTTTCATCAAACATCCAGATCCCACCATGATCAATCAAATAAGGACATGGATTCATTCCCGGTGATCCGGGCTTCCTATTCTCAACTTGGCAGGAATTTGTTCCCATACCCCATGAAACAAACATATTACCTTTCCCGTCAAAAGCCAGTGCTTTTGCCATGTGTTCATGATAAGGCAAGGTATCGATCACCACAGTATCCATATTACTGTCGGGTACCAATTGCCCTTCCTTCAATTTATTGCGAAAAACCATCAGCTCTGAACTGAAGTAGAGATAGCCATTATGTATTTGCATGGCGGTCCCTCTGTTTCGGTTCTCGTACTTGCCCCAAATCTTCACTGTATCGGCCTTGCCGTCGCCATCTAAATCTCTTAGGGCTGCATTTCCAAACCCTTCTGTTGTTGGGGATCTTAGTTTGACATAAACATCCCCATTTTTATTTACTGCAATATGCCTAGCTCCAAGATAATTTCCAGAGGGTTGATTGTTCGGCCGACTCAATTGTGTGCTTTTGGGAGCACCTTTAATCTCGGCAGGAGCTGGAGGAGCACCTGCTTTTGCAAGTTGGCTTATCTTTTTGGCAACAACAGAACCTCCCCCAATGCTATCGACCACCACAAGAGCCTCGAATCCGCTTGGCAGGATAAGTCCGCCATTATCTTTATCAGAAGGTGGTAATTTATCCACCCCAGTCTTACAACTTATCATTAAAGAGAAGATAATTATGCAAATAATCAAGGGGTACAGGTTTTCCGTGATGCCATATTTTTTCATGGTTTAAAATAGTTTTTTATTTTGAATAATGAAACAAAAACTAGTGGAGTGGGAATTAGATAATTAGCAAATGAGATAATTTGTCAATGAGATGATTTGTCGATTTGTCAATGAATGATAAACAGTATTAGAGAATTAAGAGTGAACTTAAAATCTTCTAACCAACTAACCAACTAACAACTAACTAACCCATATGCTAGCGCACGCGTGTTGCGTGTGCTTCTTAATTAATTTTGAATTCATTTTCCCCAAATAAACTCCTATCATTATGGAAAATAATTCAGCTTGCAAAGTTTATCACCTCAAGAAAACATATCCCGCCGTAGACTGAAAGCGATCTTCGGCGGTTCAATCGGTAACCTCGTTGAGTGGTACGACTGGTACGCTTATTCCGCTTTTGCGCTCTATTTCTCTGCATCGTTTTTTCCGGAAGGCAATAAAACTGCCCAGCTTCTGAACACTGCGGGCATATTTGCTTTAGGATTTCTGATGCGTCCTATCGGTGGATGGCTGTTCGGGCGGATAGCCGATAAAGCAGGGCGGAAGCAGAGCATGACTCTCTCGGTTTTGCTGATGTCGTTCGGTTCCATGCTGATCGCCTTTATACCCACCTATCATGCCATCGGTATGGCAGCACCAATTATCCTGCTGATAGCCAGACTACTGCAGGGCCTTAGTGTTGGAGGTGAATATGGAGTTTCGGCTACCTACCTCAGTGAAATGGCTACCAAGAATCGGCGAGGTTTTTATTCCAGTTTTCAATATGTTACGCTTATCGGCGGACAGCTATTTGCCCTCGGAATCCAACTGATCCTTCAAAAATGGCTCACTGAAGAACAACTTCATGACTGGGGCTGGCGAATTCCCTTTGTGATTGGAGCCATACTTTCTTTAGTTGCTCTTTATTTGCGAAGCACACTCTATGAAACCAAAGCATTTGAAGCGCAGAAAAACAAATCCGACGAGCGCAAAGGCACTATTAAAGAACTCTTAAAACATCCCAAAGCCTTGCTTACCGTTGTTGGCCTGACCCTTGGTGGTACCCTGGCCTTTTATACTTATACCACCTATATGCAAAAGTTCCTGGTGAATACGGTGAATCTGAGTAAAGCCGAATCCACGCAGATTTCCTTCATAAGCATGTTGATTTTCGCGATCATTCAACCGGTTTTTGGTGCCCTTTCTGATCGCATTGGCCGCCGCCCGCTGCTGATCGGTTTTGGTTTGCTGGGCACAATTTGTACAGTCCCGCTGCTGACCACCTTGAGCCATACTACTTCCCAGTACAGCGCCTTTTTTCTGCTCCTCGCCGGACTCTTAATCGTGAGCGGCTATACTAGCATCAACGCCATTGTGAAAGCTGAACTTTTTCCTGCTCAGGTGCGCGCGCTGGGTGTTGGTCTGCCTTATGCGCTCACTGTAGCCATCTTTGGCGGTACAGCAGAGTATGTGGCACTTTGGTTAAAAAACTCGGGTCATGAGGAATATTTTTACTGGTATATCACCGGTTGCATCTTTTTGTCTTTGCTGGTTTATGTTGGGATGAAGGATACGAAGGAGACATCGTTGTTGGAGAAGGAGGGGTAGGGGGATTTGTCGATGAGATGATTTGTCTATTTGTCGATGGGAGTACTCCTTGTCCGTCATTTCGAAGGAGGCACGACTGAGAAATCTCATCAATAATCCACTGCGTTCCTCCACAGATTTCTCCTCGCGTTAAATCTTTTTTAAGTTCAATAATTTCGTTCGCTCGTCGAAATGACGTGCAGTTT
>JBDNGV010000104.1:0-7258 GCA_041689125.1 Daejeonella sp. | reverse complement strand
CAAACCCCAACTCCTCACTCTAACATCCATCCCTTCTAAACCCAAAACCCTCCAATAATGCCCCACATCTCTTTCGTTGCGGGTTGCAAAGGTATGCAAATACAATACACTACACAATAAATCAGTAGAATTAATTTGATGAATTACTTAACTCGCTGGAAAAGAATGACAAAATAAATATAAAGGGTTTTTAATACCCCCTCATAACAAGTATTCCAGTATTTTTGATTTAATTATGAGCAGCAAACTTCCGCCGGCATTAATACGATCTTTAATAGAAAAATATAACATTGAAGAAGAAGAATTTATTACCTGTCATGAAAGCGGAGAGCAGATTACCTCTGTCAGAATAAATCCTTTTAAACCTTCGAATCTGTTTAATTCAGATGAACAAGTACCTTGGTGTAAAAATGGAAGATATTTGAAGCAAAGACCTTCATTCACTGCTGATCCACTATTTCACGCAGGATGCTATTATGTACAGGAAGCATCTTCTATGTTTCTGGAGCATGTTATGAAACACACTGTTAACCTTGAAGAGAACCTGAAAGTGCTTGACCTCTGTGCTGCTCCCGGAGGGAAAAGTACACTAATCTGTTCGCTTTTAAATAAAAATAGTTTGCTACTAGCGAATGAAATAATCAAAACCAGGGTGCCTGTGCTTTGTGATAACCTGAACAAATGGGGCCCGGAAAATACTTATGTAAGCAATAATGACCCTAAGGACTTTAAACGATTGGAAGGATATTTTGATGCAATCATAGTAGATGCACCCTGCTCAGGATCAGGGATGTTCAGAAAAGATCCGGCAGCTATTAATGAATGGTCGGAAAGTTTAGTGGACTTATGTAGCCAGAGACAGAAGCGGATACTTGCCGATGTATATCCCGCCTTAAAGCAAAACGGAACGCTGATCTATTCTACTTGCTCCTACTCAAAACAGGAAAACGAAGAAATATCCGATTGGCTTTGTAAAGAATTTGATCTCTCTGCCATTCAGATCCCTCTAAAAAGTGAATGGGGCATTCTTGAGACCCTATCAGATCAACAAAAATGCTTTGGGTACCGTTTTTATCCTCACAAAGTTAAAGGTGAGGGATTCTTCATTACAGCCTTCCGTAAAAACCAGGCGACTGCCTTTCCCCATATCAAAAGAGCAAAAGAAAATTCCATAAATCAAAAAAATGAAGGCCTGATAAGAAGGTGGCTAAAACCTTCAAAAGATATTAGAATAATAAATCTGAATGATGAATATTTTGCAATCCAAAGCCGCCACGAAGCAGATCTGCAATATTTACAATCCAATCTCTATTTAAAAAAATCAGGCATCAGAATCGGAAAGATAATGGGCAAAGACCTTGTTCCAAATCATGAAATAGCCCTGAGCCTCATATTAAACGATGAAATACCCCGGGTTAATCTTACACGCGAAAAAGCCATAAGTTACCTTAAGCGCGATGAGCTGAAATTAGAAACCGGCCAAAGAGGATGGGTACTGATATGTTATCAAGGACACGCGCTGGGATGGGCGAAGATGCTGGATAATCGGATGAATAATTATTTTCCCAAAGAGATAAGGATAGTGAATAAGAGTATAAGTTAGGGGGATTGGAATTGCTAATGGATTAAAATATGTTTAATTGGGGGGTTGCCCCGTTGTGCGGGGCCGCGCTCTACGTTTCAATATTTTTTGCAAAGCAAAAAATGATTTCCACTTCGATCGCTAACCCGAATGTACAGCTCTTAAGCAAATTGGTCTTCAACTGAAAATTTCTTCTTTAATTAAATTCTGCGGGAATGAGTTTCAAGCAATGACCCGAGTTATCTAAACCGGGGTGGCGAGAGTAGCTTTTGCCAATAAAGAATTTGACTATGAGCTATAATTAATTGCAAAACTACTGCATAACACCGGACTACCTTAACCGATTAGGCACAGACATTGTTTTCCAAAAAACTATTCGAAGGATAATCTTGAAAAAACTATACACAAAACAATACCTCAACCATTGCAGCCCAACAGTGTAACTAATCTAGTACTGTCCTGTTGACAACATCACTAGCGTGCACGCTTCCAGTGTTTCTATCCCATTTTCCTCTGCCAGCTTCTCTAAGTCGGTATTTTCGGTTCCTGGATTAAAAATAATGCGTTTGGGTTTTGAATTTATTATATAATCATAATACTCCGGCTGATTCTGGGGTCCTAGGTATAAAGTGATAGTATCCAAATCAGTATGAATCAATTCAGGTTTTTCAATCGGAACGCCGGCAACCTCTCCGAGTTTTAAACCCACATTGATAATCGGGTGTCCATGTGCTACCAACCGATATGCAGCAAGATTTGCATATCGCGAAGGGTTGGTGCTTGCACCAAGTATTAGGGTTTTTTTCATTTAAATGCTGATATGTTATTAGTTAATAAGGCAATTTGACCTGAATGATATATGTGATGCTTAATAAGTCCCTTGATCAGTTCTTCATTATTGACACCTGTTCCCATTTCAGGATCTCGTTCATCTCTAAACGGTTCGGAGAGCGGCTGATCGTCTATTTGAGCTATTTTATGAATCAAGTGCTCATTGGCCAGCAAAAACAATCCTATGAGCTCTAACCAAGAGTAAAATTCTGCATCTGGCCAGTCGCCACGTGAAGGTTGAGATGCTGGCTTCCCCTCGAGACTCAATTTAGTTTCTTCGGTCTATGCAATCATATAATTAATTTATAGCTCTAAAAACCGCATCCGCACAATTCATACCATCAATTGCTGCCGATACAATCCCGCCGGCATGTCCAGCACCTTCGCCGCAAGGGTATAAGCCTACCAGACCAGGATGCTGCAATGATTCTTTATCGCGAGGTATTCTGACAGGCGATGAAGTTCTTGACTCAACCCCGACAAGTATAGCTTCATTCGTATAATATCCATTCATTTTCTTTCCAAATACAGGAAGAGCCTTTTGTAGCCGTTTGAAAACGAATTCAGGCAGTATTGATCTGAGATCAGCACTTTTTGTGCCGGGGATATAAGAATTAGAAGGAAGATCAGTTGAGAGTCTGTTATTCACAAAATCAAGCATCCGTTGCGCAGGAGCTACAAGATTCCCTCCTCCAGCATGAAATGCCAACTTTTCAATATCCGACTGGAACTTTAACATGTTCAGGGCATTGGCCTTTCCGCCTGGAACGTCTTCCAAATTGATCTGGACAACAGTTCCGGAATTTGCGAATGGATTATTTCGCTTTGAAGGTGACCAGCCATTCACCACAATCTCATTGTGATCTGTAGAACAAGGGGCTATAATTCCCCCGGGGCACATACAGAACGAAAACACTCCACGACCTTCTACCTGTTCAACCACACTATAATAGGAAGGGGGTAGATAAGGCCCGCGATCGTGGCAATGATATTGTGCTTGGTCAATGATTTCCTGTGGATGCTCTATCCTTACTCCCAAGGCAAAAGGTTTCGCCTCCATTTCTATCTTATGATTGTCAAGCAGGCAATAAATATCTTTTGCCGAATGTCCGGTTGCCAAAATCACATGATCGGCATCAAACTTTTTATCCCCTGCCAGTACTCCTTTTAGTTTTTTTGAAGAAGTTAGAAAATCTGTGATCCTGCATTCAAATTGAATCTCACCTCCGGCATTTAATATGCAGTCGCGGATCGAGGTAATGATTCCGGGTAATTTATTGGTTCCGATATGCGGGCGGGCATCTATTAAAATATCTTCTGTTGCACCGTGAGCAACAAATGCCTTTAAAACATATTGTACATCACCGCGTTTATTAGATCGAGTATAGAGCTTACCGTCGGAATACGTTCCTGCACCACCTTCTCCGAAACAATAGTTTGAATCGGGATCAATTCGGCCTTCCCTATTGATTAATGCAAGATCTCTCCTTCTTAATTTTACTTCCTTCCCACGTTCCAAAATAATGGGTTTAAGGCCAAGTTCGATACAACGCAGTGCAGCAAATAAGCCTGCAGGTCCGGCACCTATGATCAATACCGGCCTTTTGTCGCTGACATTTTGGTATTTAACTGTAAAAATTTCAGGTTGAGGAAGCTCATCAATAAAAACATTTACTTTGAGTCTGTAAACAACTTTACGGCTTCGCGCATCAATTGAACGCTTTAAAATTTGGACGATTATGTTACGTTCATTGCTTATATTCAGCGACTTACGGGATAAATCCCTGATAAAGTTTTCATCATTTGAATGTTCCGGAGGAAGAACCAATTCAATCTCTTTAATCATAAATTCTGCAGGGTATTATCCCAGATGTGTAACAAAGGTATGAAATTTGATTCCTATACTGTAAATTTATAGATTAAGTAAAAGCAAAAAATAATTATGAAAAGAATAGTATTGAACATCGTTGCATTTTTCGTAGTGCTTTCATTAAGTTCATGCGGATACAATAGTATGGTGAAGCTCGACGAACAAGTGACTTCCCAATGGGCACAGGTTGAAAATGTGTATCAGCGCAGGGTGGATCTTATCCCCAATCTGGTATCTACCGTTAAAGGTGCGGCAAATTTTGAGAAAGAGACCTTAACTCAAGTTATAGAAGCCCGTGCAAAAGCCACTTCAGTAAATGTTGATCCTACAAAGTTAACTCCTGAATCTATTGCAAAATTCCAGTCGGCTCAGGGGCAACTTAGTCAATCATTAGGAAGATTACTTGCCACAGTTGAAGCCTATCCTGATTTGAAAGCAAACCAGAATTTTCTTGAGCTTCAAGCACAACTTGAAGGAACTGAAAACCGTATTACTGTTGAGCGTCAAAAGTTTAATACAGTAACACAAGAGTACAATTCTACCATTAGAACTTTTCCGAATAATCTAACAGCTGGCATGTTTGGTTTCAAAGCTAAGGGGTACTTTCAGGCGGAAGCCGGGGCTAACAAAGCACCAAAGGTTGAATTCTAAGAATGCTTTTTGGATTTATATTTTAACTGATCGCCGGAATTTATTTCCGGCGATTTAAATTAAGGACATGTCAATTTTTAGTGAACAAGAGCAAGAGCTTATCAGTAAGGCGGTTGAATCAGCAGAGCGCAATACTTCCGGAGAAATCCGCATTTGTGTGGAGAAGACCTGCAGTGAACCGGTATTGGATCGTGCAGCAAACTATTTCCATAAACTTGGAATGGATAAAACTGCCCAGAGAAATGGTGTGCTGATTTACATTGCTACCAAGGACCATCAATTCGCAATAATTGGGGATGCCGGAATAAATAAGCAAGTGCCTCATGATTTCTGGGACAGCACCAAGGAAGCTATGTTGAGTCATTTTAAAAATGGGGACCTTGCAACAGGAATTATTACCGGAGTAAAGTTGGCCGGAAAACAACTTCAGACCTATTTCCCTTATGTAGATGGCGATATCAATGAGTTGCCTAATGATATCTCGTATGGGGATAGTAAATAATGGTTTTGAAAAAAATATAAGCAAGCTTCTGATGAAATTTAAATATATATTCCCAACAATCGTCCTAGTTTTATTTAGCTTGTTACTACAGGCACAGACTTTCCCAGAAAAACCGAATCGGTTAGTAAACGATTACACTCAAACACTATCAGCAGAGCAAATTAACCAGCTTGAACAGAAACTGGTGGCATTTAATGACTCAAGTTCTACACAAATAGCAGTTGTAATGATTAAATCATTAGAAGGCTATGATGTAGCAGACTATGGAGTGCGGCTTGCAGAAAGTTGGGGCATTGGTGGAGCAAAAAATAATAATGGAGTTTTACTTTTGGTATCTCTGGGCGACAGAAAAGTTACCATGCAAACCGGCTATGGTGTTGAAGGTGCTTTGCCGGATGCGATTACCAAGAGGATTATCACTAATGAAATTACGCCAAACTTTAAAGAAGGTAATTATTTCGGTGGATTAGTTGCTGGAACAGATGCGATTATCTCCTATACCAAAGGCGAATACAAAAATGATACCCCAAAACGTAAAGGTAAGAAAGATGGTTTCGGTATTATTTTTGTAATTGTTATAGTTATTGTTATTCTAGTTGCTATCAAGAAAGGTGGCGGTGGAGGAAGTGAAGTAATTGGTGGTCGTGGAAGCGCGAGTCCATTCTGGTGGTTATTGTTGGGCTCCCAATTGGGTAGAGGAAGCGGTGGTGGTGGTTTCGGGGGATTCTCAGGTGGTGGCGGTGGTTTTGGTGGTGGCGGTGGTGGATTTGGAGGTTTTGGCGGCGGAAGCTTCGGCGGAGGTGGGTCGAGTGGAAGCTGGTAAGGGAAAGCAAAAAGGTGAAAGCTCAAAGCTGAAAGCAAAAAGCAAAAAGCAGGAAGATCAAAAGTTGAAAATATGATAAATTATGAGCCATCTCAACTGGGAAAAGATCTCAACTAAATATATCCTTCAAAAAAATTGGGCTACTTTGCGGGTAGATACCTGCAGGATGCCTAATGGAACTATAATCCCCGACTATTATGTTCTGGAGTACCCCGATTGGGTCAATGCTGTCGCATTAACAGAAGACAATCGGGTTATACTGTTGAGGCAATACCGTCATGCAGCAGAGGAGGTAGTTCTTGAACTTCCCGGCGGTTGCATTGAGGAAAATGAAAGCCCTGAAAATGCAATTAGAAGAGAATTACTTGAAGAAACAGGTTACGAATTTCAGGAGGTCGAATTCCTGTCTGAACTTTATGCCAATCCGGCAACAGCAAAAAATAAAACCTTCGCCTTTATTGCCAGAGGAGGAAAACATGTTGCCGCTCAAAAACTGGACAAAGGAGAAGAAATCGATATTGAACTGGTAAGTCCTGAGAAATTGAAAGAACTTGTTTTAAGCAATACGTTTGGTCAGGCACTGCATACGAGCGGAATTTTTTATGCACTCATTAAACTAGGTTTAATATCTTAATCAGGCAATGCAAAGGCAACATAGCTATCCCCGGATTTAGTTCCCAGCTTTCCACCACCACATGCAATAACCAGATATTGTTTTCCATTGATCATATAGGTCGCTGGACTCGCAAACCCTGCCGCAGGTAATTTTGCTTCCCAAAGCATTTTTCCGGAATTCTTATCAAATGCCCTAATCTTTTCATCCGGAGTTGCTGCAATGAATACTAGGCCTCCCTTGGTAACTACTGGCCCGCCATAATTACGTGAGCCGGTTACACCTAATCCTCTTTTGATCAATTCTGCATATTCACCCAATGGAACTTTCCACAAAAGTTTTCCGCTATTTAGATCTACAGCATTTAAGGTACCCCATGGTGGTTT
>JBDNGV010000103.1:0-3301 GCA_041689125.1 Daejeonella sp. | reverse complement strand
TTACTATCAAGGATTGGGCAGAGTTGATTTGCGAATATACCGGTAACGCCGGCGGATTCGACATCCTTCCAAAAAGAGAATGGGATACCTCGGGTAAACGTTTTGGGTCTACAGAAAAGGCCGAACAGGAATTAGGGTTTAAAGCAAAAATACCACTTAAAGAAGGTTTGAAAAGAACTGTCGAATGGACTAAAGAAAATCTGGATCTGATCGAAAAGAATATCCACAAGCATGATGCTTACCTAGCATAAAGCCAGTTTTTTGATGAATATACTTGTACTTCATAACATGGGTTATCCCGAGCATTGGAGAAAATCCGTTGCAGATTTGGAGCTTTCCATGTCAAACCTGGATGAAGCAAACAATTATATTACTCATAATGCTTCGCTTCCATTTCCTGATTTTTTAAAAGACGTCAACTATGACGGTATAATCCTTTGGTCAACATTTCTGGATGCCAGGCACTTCCGGAGCCGGTACGAAAATGTACTAAAGGATTATGATTTTATCAGGGAATCAGATGCCGTCAAAATTGCTCTTCCGCAAGACGATTATTATTGCCCGGATACTTTGGATGAATGGATGACCTTGTGGAAGGTAGATGTTATATATAATGTCATCCATGAGCAGACCAAGAATTTTTTCAAAAAGTTTATTGCCGCCGGGGGGGAAACGCGAAAAGGATTTACGGGATATATTTCTGAAGACCTGCTTTCAAGGACTGCCGAGTTAAAAGCCTTTGATAAAAGAACCGTTGATGTGGGATATCGTGCCTCAAGTTCACCACTTAATTTGAATAAGTTGGTTCTTATTAAATCTTCTATCGGGGATAACTTTAAAGATCAGTTTTCACACTATAATCTCAAACTAGATATATCTGTTAAATTTGAAGATACGATTTATGGTGACAATTGGTATGAGTTCTTAAAAAATTCAAAGTTTGTAATCTCTACAAATAGTGGTAGTAGTTTGGTCATACCTGATTTATACTTTCGTGAAAATGTTGAAAACCATATCAAAGCAAACCCTGGTTTAAATTATCAAGATATCAAACAAGAGTTTTTTCAGGAACAGGACGAAGAAATAACCTACACGGCAATCTCCCCAAGAAACATTGAAGCAACCTTATTAGGTTCATGCCAGATCAACACAACTCTTGGAAATTATAGCGGGATTCTACTCCCGTGGGAACATTATATTCCCTTGGAAACTGATTGCAGTAACCATAAGGAAGTTTACGCTGCGATGAATGACTCCGCTTTAGTTTCTAAGCTAATCTATAATGCTAAAGAATCCTTGTTGTCAATCAAAAATCTTCGCCTAACAAATCTAGTGGAAGAACTGCTTAATACAATTTCATCTAAAAAGGTTGAGGATGGGGAATTGGATTTCAAAAAAATTCAATTAAAATATCGTCATTACGAATCAACTACCGGCAAACTCATCTGGTCTAAGTTCTGGCTGAAAAATCAAGCCCGAGACATCTTATCATATTTCAAAGGATAATATCTATATTCTTTTATCGATTCCGTATATTTGTAGTTCTATAGGTTTCAATTCTCAATTAGGAAATAATTAATCTATTGCATAATTAAAAATCTTGATCAGTATAGTAAATTGTAACATTGGAAATGTTGGATCAGTTGCCAACATGATAAAAAAAGCAGGGGGTGAATCAACTATCTGTAATTCACCTGATGAAATAATCAATGCCGAAAAAATTATTTTACCCGGTGTAGGAGCTTTTGACATAGGGATGAAAAAATTAGCTGAAGGTGGCTGGATAGAGGTCCTAAATACTAAAGCTACTATAGAAAAAGTGCCAATTCTCGGTATTTGCCTTGGAATGCAGTTGATGGCAAATTCAAGTGAAGAAGGCAGGTTACCTGGTTTAAGATGGGTACCTGCTGAAACTGTAAAGTTTGATTTCGATAAAAACTCTTATAAGGTCCCGCATATGGGCTGGAACAACATTTCTATAAAGAAATTTACCAAACTAATTGATCCGTCTTTTGCAGATGATCTTCGTTACTATTTTGTGCATGCTTATTATATGAAGATGCAGGAACAGAGAGATGAACTGCTAAGTTGCGATTATGGGATAGATTTTACCTGCGGTTTTGAAAAAGAAAATCTGATGGGCGTTCAGTTTCATCCGGAGAAAAGCCATAAGTACGGACTGCATTTAATCAAGAATTTTCTGGAGAAATATTAAATGCTGCGCCCTAGAATAATACCCACCCTTCTGATGGAACAGGATTATCTGGTTAAAACTGTCAAGTTTAAATACGATAAATATATAGGCGATCCTATAAGTACACTTCGTCTGTTCAATGAGAAAGAAGTGGACGAAATTGTTTTTCTGGATATAAGTGCATCCAAGAGAAACGTCGAGCCTAACTACGACCTTTTAAAAGATCTGGCTTCCGAATGCTTTATGCCGATGTCCTATGGTGGCGGAGTAACCAGCTTGCAACAGATCGAGCGAATATTGAGTATTGGTATCGAGAAAATAGTTATTAATAATTATGCGATCCAGAACAAAAAATTCTTAAAACAGGCAGTGGAGAATTTTGGTAGCACGACAATCATCGGAGCTGTAGACATCAAGCGAAATTTTTTCAACAAGATTGAAGTTTTTTCACATACCAGTAATAAGAACACGGGTATCAAAGTCGCCGATCATCTGGCAAGGATTCTCGATGATGGCGTAGGTGAGGTCTTTATAAATGATGTTGACCGGGATGGCACCTATGCAGGCTATGATATTAATTTGATTAAAAAATTATCCGAAAGCATGGAAGTGCCAATGATTATATGTGGCGGAGCCTCAGGCTATGAAGATCTTTCTAGGGCTCTGGCGGCAGGTGCTTCTGCTGTTGCTGCCGGAAGCATATTTATATTTAACGGGCCTCATCGCGCTGTATTAATTACCTATCCGGGTAAAGAAGATTTTAAATTGTTTGCCAGAAAAGCATAATGAAAATGAAAGTAATATCAATTATCGGCGCAAGGCCACAGTTTATTAAGCATACACCTATCCAATTAGCTTTGCAAAAAATATGTACGGCGATTACTATTCATACCGGTCAGCATTACGATAAGAACATGAGTGATGTTTTCTTTAACGAACTTAATATCCCGCAGCCTGAATATATGCTCAATAATATGGGAGGTAACCATGGAGAGCAGACGGGTAATATGATGAAGGAAATCGAACTGATTGTTGTCAAAGAACAACCATCAGTGATGATTGTATACGGTGATACAAATTCCACTATTGCCGGGGGCTTGGTCGCTG
>JBDNGV010000102.1:0-17083 GCA_041689125.1 Daejeonella sp. | reverse complement strand
CTTGCAATTCGTAATCCGAAATCAGTAGCACCCATTTTCTGAATAGGAAGTCCGCCACTTGCAATCACCACTTTTGCTACTCTGATCTCTTTTAATTTTCCGGCTCTGGAATAGCTGATTTTAAAATCGCCTTCATCTGTTTTCAAAACCTCTCTTACTTCTGCATCACAAATTATCTGCTGCTCCAGGTCTGCACAAAGTGACTCAAATACATTTACAATATCTTTTGCATTATTAGTAACCGGGAATAACTGTCCAAGTGTTTTTTCTTTTCCCAAAATACCATTTGCCTCAAAAAAGCTAATAGTATCATCCACTGTAAACTGTGAAAAAGCCGATTTACAGAAATGTGGATTGCCGGATATAAAGTTGGATTCTTCAGAGTAAAGATTAGTATAATTGCATCGTCCACCACCCGAAATCAAGATTTTAGCTCCAATCTTTTCATTCTTTTCAAGAATAAGTGTTCTTTTACCAAGATATCCGGCCTGAACAGCACACATAAGTCCACAAGCACCTCCTCCAATAATTACTGCGTCAAAATTATCTCCCATATTCTTTCAAGCAGCAAAGATAAACGGATATTCTCAAGAAAATTTATTCTTTAAGGCAGCCAGTTTAATTGTAATATCGGTTTCAGGAGCAGCTTCTTTATCCTTTGTCTTTTTAACAAAACTTTTGAGGGAAGGCTTAGAAACAGGAATGGGTTTTGGCCTTGCTTCCGGTTTATTCTCTGATTTCATAGAAAGCGCAATACGTTTTCTCAAAACATCAACTTCAGTCACCCTAACCATCACTTTCTGGCTTACCTTGACTACTTCATTCGGGTCTTTAATAAATTTATCGGCCATTTGACTTAAATGAACCAATCCATCCTGATGAACACCGATATCAACAAAAGCTCCAAAAGCAGTGATATTGGTAATTATTCCAGGCAAAGTCATCCCAACATGTAGGTCGGTAATTGCATTGATGCCATCCGAAAAACTAAAAGTTTCAAACTGCTCTCTCGGATCAAGGCCCGGTTTAGCCAATTCTTTTAAAATATCATTCAAGGTGGGTAAACCAACGGTTTCACTAATATAATTCTGTAATTTGATCCTCTGACGAAGCTGCTCATCTCTCATCAAGTCTTCCACTTTACAATTCAGATCTTTAGCCATTTGCTCAACAAGCGCATATCGCTCAGGATGCACCGCACTACTATCAAGCGGATGCTCCGCATTCCGGATACGCAGAAATCCGGCAGCCTGTTCAAAGGCCTTATCACCAAGCCGAGGAATCTGCCTAAGTTCAGACCTTTTTTTAAATGCACCATTCTTATTTCGGTATTCAACAATATTTTGGGCCAATTGCGGACCAAGGCCTGAAATGTAGGCCAAAATTTGTTTTGAAGCCGTATTCAATTCCACTCCGATCGAATTCACACAGCTAATTACTGTATCATCAAGAGAGGCCTGCAATTGATTCTGATCTACATCATGCTGATATTGCCCTACCCCAATTGATTTTGGATCGATCTTAACAAGCTCTGCAAGAGGATCCATTAAGCGGCGGCCGATTGATACAGCTCCTCTAACCGTAATATCCTTATCCGGAAACTCTTCTCTTGCAACATCTGAAGCTGAATAGATAGAAGCACCACTTTCATTAACCATAACTACTATTATATCAGTAAGTTGTAATGCTCTAATAAAAGTTTCTGTTTCCCTCCCTGCAGTACCGTTTCCAATTGCTATAGCCTCAATTCTATACTTTTCAACTAGAAATTTTATAGTTTTAACAGCTTCCTTAGCGGCCTCAGTTCCATTGTGGGGATAAATATTGGTATTCTCGATTAACTGTCCCAGATCATCAAGGCAAACAAGCTTACAACCTGTCCTGAAACCAGGGTCGATAGCCATAATGCGTTTCTGCCCAACTGGTGCAGCTAGTAATAGTTGGCGGGCATTATCTGCAAAAACACGAATGGCCTCGGTATCTGCCTGTTTTTTAGTCAATAATCGGATTTCTGTCTCCATAGAAGGATTGATTAGACGCTTACAAGCATCGGCAGCAGCCAGCTTAACTTGTTCTGTACAAGGATTTGATCCTTTTACAAATAAATCATCCAGAATTCTAATCGCATCGTCTTCCGGTACTTGGATATCCAAAGTGAGAATAATTTCCTTCTCAGCCCTTCTTAAAGCTAATATTCGATGTGAAGGAGCAGTTTTTACCGGTTCGGTCCAGTCGAAATAATCTTTATACTTCTGACCAGAATCTTCTTTCCCTTTGATCAATTTGGAATGGAAGTTACCCTTTAAAATAAATAATTCCCTCATTCTACTGCGAAGTTCAGCCTGTTCAGCCATAAACTCAGCCAGGATATCTCTAGCTCCATTGAGTGCCTCCGCTATATTCTGCACACCTTTCTCCTCATTTATAAATTTACTGGCCTCTGCATTCAGATCTCCATTTCCCTGTTGAATGATAAAATCGGACAGCTCCTGCAATCCCTTTTCTCTTGCTACAGAGGCTTTTGTCTTACGTTTTGGTTTAAATGGCAAGTAAATATCCTCCAAAATTGTCATCGTTTCGGCCTCCATAATCTGCTTTTCAAGTTCCTGTGTGAGCTTTTCCAATTCTGTCATCGATTTTAAAATCGCTTCCCTCCGTTTATCAAGTTCATCAAGCTGTTGTATACGATCACGAATAGCGGCAATCTGGACTTCATCAAGGCTTCCTGTTACTTCTTTGCGGTATCTTGCTATAAAAGGTACTGTTCCCCCCTCATTTAGCAGTTCTAAGGTTACTTTCACCTGCTTCTCTGTCACTGATAGCTCATCAGATATCTTCGTAATCTTATTTAAACTCATAATCTATTCCTAAAACTTTGCGAAGTTGAGGCTATCTATTCTAATTTCAAAAAAAGCTTATCCACAATTAATAAAAATTGATAGAGAATTAATAAAGCGATTGAATTGTTAATTCAATTATTGTTAATTTTGATTAATGGATGAAACTTCTCAGTTAAGCGAGTTCGGCAAGATATTTATCTACCTGATCATGGGTGTTTTATTCGTGCTCTTTACATTTTTCATCGGGAAGTTAGTTGCACCAAAAAAGCCCAATCCAGAAAAATTAAGTTCCTATGAATGTGGTGAGGAACCATCAGGAAATTCCTGGATACAATTTAATTCACGGTTCTATGTCATTGCACTAGTTTTTTTGCTTTTTGACGTTGAACTGGCTTTTATTTTCCCATGGGCTACAGTATTCAGTCGGCAGGAACTAATAAATGCTGATCCTTACTGGGGTTGGATGAGCCTTATTGAAATGTTCATTTTTGTGGGTATTTTATTGATAGGATTGGTATATGTCTGGAAGAAGGGTGACCTGAACTGGATCAGGCCTGAGCAATTTTTACCTGCATCACCTTCCAAAATACCATTTTCGGCCTATGAGGCTTTGAACAATGAAACCTATCTCACAAAATCGTTTAATAATGATTCTGAGATTCCAATACCCGAAAAAGTAAGAATTGAAGCACCGATTTCATCCGACAAACCAAGATTTATACCAAAATTTAAAAGACCTACAATTTGAGTTTAGAAATTAAAAACGATACCGGTTCAATAATGGTTGTTAAAGTTGATGATCTGCTTAACTGGGCTAGGCTATCATCACTTTGGCCAATGAGTTTCGGCATTGCATGTTGCGCAATCGAGATGATGGGATCTATGGCATCCACCTACGACCTTGATCGATTTGGGGTATTTCCCCGTCCTTCACCTAGACAGTCGGATGTAATTATTATTGCCGGTACTGTCACATTTAAAATGGCCGAACGTATCAAACGCCTCTATGAACAAATGCCTGAACCAAAATATGTGATTTCTATGGGTTCTTGTTCCAATTGTGGAGGTCCTTACTGGCAACATGGATACCATGTAGTAAAAGGTGTTGACAGAATAATTCCTGTTGACATTTACGTTCAGGGTTGTCCGCCAAGGCCTGAAGCGCTTATCGGTGCAATACTAGAGTTGCAAAAGAAAATTGCAAAGGAGAGCCTTTTAAGCAGCTGATTTCGACCGTTTAAGATAGCAAAGCAGCTACTCATAAAATATTTTTTGTGTCCTTTTAGCAAATGTAACAATCCAAAAATTGGATATTCTCACAGATTTCGCCTAAACTTGCAGCAATATGAAAGCATTTCACGGAGACTTGAAGCTTGGAATACTTGGTGGTGGCCAGTTGGGGCGCATGCTCATCCAGGAATCAATAAATTTTAACATTACCACTTATGTTATGGATCCCGATATAGAGGCTCCATGTAGAGATCTGTGCAAGAAATTTGTACATGGTTCATTAAGTGATTTTGAGGCCGTTTATAATTTTGGTAAAGAGGTTGATATTTTAACCATAGAAATTGAAAAAGTAAACGTTGATGCCCTTGAAAAGCTCGAGAAAGAAGGTTTAACTGTTTATCCGCAATCGCGAGTAATCAGACTCATTCAGGATAAAGGAACTCAAAAACAGTTCTTTAAAGAAAATGATATTCCCACCGCACTGTTTCAGGTGTTTGGTAATAAACAGGAATTGATTGCAGCGAATATTCCATTTCCGTATATCCAAAAACTTCGAAGGGATGGCTATGATGGTCGAGGTGTAAAAACGATAAAATCAGCATCAGATCTTGAGAAAGCATTCGAAGAGCCTTGTTTGATCGAAGAATTGATCAATTTTGATAAGGAACTATCTGTAATAGTTTCCAGAAATGAAGACGGCGAAATCAAGACATTCCCTTGTGTAGAAATGGAGTTCAACGCAGAAGCAAATCTGATTGAATTTCTGATCTCTCCTTCAACTTTAGAATTTGAATTACTGCAAAAAGCAGATCAGCTAGCAATAAAGATCGCTGATGATTTGAAGATTGTTGGAATCCTAGCAGTGGAGCTTTTCCTGACTAAGAAGGGAGATATTCTGGTTAATGAAATTGCCCCTCGTCCTCACAATAGCGGACATCAAAGCATTGAGGGTAATTTTACTTCGCAATACGAGCAATTATTGAGAGCTATATTTAATCTGCCTCTTGGAGATACAAGGGCAATCAGTAATTCGGTCATGATCAATCTGCTTGGTGAAAAGGGCTATGAAGGTGCTGCAGAATATGAAGGACTCCAAGAAGTACTCAAGCTGGAAGGTGTTTATATTCATTTATATGGGAAAAAAATCACTAAGCCATTCCGAAAAATGGGCCATGTCACGATTATGGATGATGACCGTCAGAAAGCGATTGAAAATGCACGCTTTATTCAGAATAAAATTAAAGTAAAGGCTTAGACAAATTATATATTTATTTAAGTACAATATTAAATCGATAAAAATATGGCAAGCCAAGCGATTAAAGTCGGAATTATTATGGGTAGTAAGTCAGACCTAGGCGTTATGCAGGATGCAGCAGATGTATTGAAAGAGCTTGGAGTTCTATTTGAAATTACGATCGTTTCAGCCCATCGCACTCCAGAACGTATGTTTGAATATGCACGCAATGCATCTCATAGAGGCTTAAAAGTGATTATTGCAGGCGCAGGTGGCGCGGCGCACCTACCCGGAATGGTTGCTTCAATAACACAGCTTCCGGTAATCGGAGTTCCGGTTAAATCTAGCAATTCTATTGATGGTTGGGATTCAATCTTGTCCATTCTTCAGATGCCAAATGGAATTCCTGTTGCCACTGTAGCGTTAAATGCAGCGAAAAATGCCGGAATACTTGCTGCTCAAATCTTAGGCACATCAGATGCTATTCTTTCTCAAAGACTTCTTGACTATAAAGAAGAACTTAAACGGAAGGTTGAGGAAAGTGCGAGGGAAATGGAAGGGAATTGAGAGTTGAGAATGGAGAGTTGATAATTTACAGATGACAATTGATAATTGAAAATGAGGAGTTTACCGTCATTTAGAACACGCTATGCTTAATTTCCAGGCTAAGAGAATAATGAAGCGTGGAGAAATCTGTTGTTAATTTAGACCTAGCTGTATTACCTCGCAGTCTTAATATTTTTTTATTTAGCCTTCTTTACTGCCTTCTCCAAAATGACCACAAGCCCTACTGAGAACTGACAACAGATAACAGTTAACTATTAAAGGCTAATTCCACTGCGGGTTTTCCGGGAAATTAGCAATGTGAGCATATTTTGGTCCAAGGCCGATCACCACTTCTCTCCATAGATTTTCTTCGTCTTCAACAAAAATCACTTCAGAGCTGTATTTATCGGTTACCAGCCAAGAATTCTGATTAAGTTCTTCATTCAGCTGGCCGGCACCCCATCCCGAATAGCCAACAAAAAACTTAATCTCATTATGATTAATCTGATTATTATTTAAAAGGATCTTGATAGTTTCAAAGTTACCTCCCCAAAATACTCCTTCACTAATCTTAATTCCACTATTCAATTTATCAAAACAAGAATGGACAAAATGAAGAGTATCCGGATCTACCGGGCCTCCGAAATAAACCGGAAAGTCAGTTCCCTTCACATCCGGGAATATATCATTCAGTAATAGATTACTCTTTTGATTTAAGATAAAGCCTACCGCTCCTGCTTCTTCACATTCAGCTAGTAAAACAACTGATCTTTTAAAATTTGGATCAGACATAAATGGCTCTGATAAGATCAAACATCCATTTTTGGGTTTAAGGGGACTTAGCATAACAGAATCATTTAATGTAATTATATTTGCAATATATATCTAATAATGATTGAAATGATAGAATGTAACCTGCAATTGTTAAATTTGCAGTATAAGACAACTATCCTTTAGCAAGCGGGTGAAAAACTATTAATATGTCAGTAAACAAAGAAACACTTGAAAACCTTCGTCAGGAATATATTTCTGAAAAACTATCTAAAAGTGAAGTAGATAAAGATCCAATTAAACAATTTGGAAAATGGTTTAAGGAGGCAATGGATGCAGGCATTCATGAGCCGAACGCAATGACCTTAGCTACCACTAGTATTGACCGAAAGCCTAGTGCAAGAATTGTTTTATTAAAAGGATTTGAGGAAAAGGGCTTTACATTCTACACCAATTATTTAAGTGCTAAAGGCAAAGAAATGTCAAAAAATCCGGTGGTAGCTATTGTTTTCCATTGGGCTGAATTGGCAAGGCAAGTAAGAATTGAGGGGACTGTTGAAAAACTTAGTAAGGAAGAGTCTGATCGTTATTTTCAAAGCCGGCCAAAAAAAAGTCAAATTGGTGCTCTCGTTTCTCCACAGAGTCAGGTGATTGAAAACCGGGATATCCTTGAAAAAGATATGAAAGAGGCTGATATAAAATATGAGAATAAAACGATTCCAAAGCCGGCACACTGGGGTGGATACTTGATAAAGCCCCAAGTTATTGAATTCTGGCAAGGCCGTCGAAGCCGATTACATGACAGAATTGTTTATAAAAAATCTGACAAACACAGTTGGAAAATTGTAAGACTTGCACCCTGATCTCCGCCAATGAATTTTAATGAAATAAAAGATCTGTTAACAGATAAATTTGGGCAAACTGCAATCTCAGTTATTGAACCTATGGGCTTACAACCGGCTTTGTTAATTGATCCCGATTTTATTGTACAGGTTTGTGAAGAGCTGAGAGACAACAATAAAACTTGGTTTGATTTTCTATCCTGTCTCAGCGGAGTTGATCATGGGCCTGAAAAGAACAAATTTGAAATAGTCTACCATCTTGCATCGATACCTCATAAACAGCAACTTGTGCTTAAAACAATAAAAGATCACGCCAGAAACAGCGATACCTTACCATCCTTCCTCACCGTTTCAGGAGTATGGCGTACAGCTGAATGGCATGAACGTGAAGCTTTTGATCTATTTGGAATTTATTTCGAAGGCCATCCAGACTTGAGAAGAATCCTGCTTCCTGATGATTGGGAGGGCTATCCACTGCGGAAGGACTATCAGGCAGCAGAAGAATATAAAGGAATCAAAATTAACTGAACTGGTTTCTAAGGATAACGAATTACATCATGCAGGTTAATAAAACTAGATATGCCCAATTGACTGAAGGCCTTAAGCCTGAGGAGATGTTAATCAATATGGGTCCTCAGCATCCTTCCACACATGGTGTTTTAAGGCTTGAACTGATTACCGATGGTGAAATTGTAAAAGAAGTAATTCCTCATATGGGCTATTTGCACAGGTGCTTTGAAAAACACTGCGAAAGCCTTACTTATCAGCAGATTATTCCATTCGTGGATCGCATGGACTATCTAGCTTCCATGAATAATGATCATGCATTCGTTATGGGTGTTGAACGTATGATGGGAATTGACAAAGATATCCCTAAAAGAGTTGAATATATTAGGGTGCTGGTTTGTGAGTTGAATCGAATTAGTTCACATCTTATTGCTATCGGGATTTATGGCATCGATATCGGTGCCTTTACGCCTTTTTTATGGTGTTTTCGTGATCGTGAACACATCATGAATATGCTTGAATGGGCTTCAGGTTCCAGAATGCTTTATAATTATATCTGGGTCGGTGGACTTTTCTATGATCTGCCGGTTGGTTTTGAGGAACGTTGCGCTGAATTTATAGCCTATTTCAAACCAAAACTCATAGAATTAAATCAATTATTAACAGGCAACCAAATATTTATTGGAAGAACAGCAGGCATTGGAGTGCTTCCGCTTGATGTTGCGATTAATTATGGTTGCTCCGGACCAATGTTAAGGGGTTCCGGTTTAAAATGGGATCTTAGGCGTGTTGATGAATATTCAGTCTATCCTGAACTTGAGTTTGATATTCCCGTAGGAAGAGGTGAAATGGGAAAGACTGGAGATTGCTGGGATCGATATAAAATACGGACAGACGAGATTGCAGAGTCAATTCGTATCATTGAACAATGTCTCGAAAGATTGCAAAAGGAATTAAAACGAAGTCCTGAATTTGACCCAAGGGCTAAACTTCCCAAAAAAATCATTCCAAAAGAGCAGGATTTTTATATCCGGGCTGAAAACCCAAAAGGTGAACTCGGTTATTATTTTATATGTGACGGAAAAACCGAAATTCCTAGGCGTGTAAAAGCAAGAGCCCCAAGTTTTAATAATTTATCTGTACTTCCTGAAATATCTAGGGGTGTATTAATTGCAGATCTGGTAGCAATACTTGGATCAATAGATATTGTTCTTGGCGAGGTTGACCGTTAAATCAAAAAGGCTGAAAGAATCAAAATTCCATCAGCCTTGATAAACACAAAACAAAATATTTAATAGACTTTAACCATATAAATATATGGTTCTAATTTCTTGAACTGCTCTTTACGACTTAAACCGGCCAATGTATTTCTTTTGTTCACAACAAGCTTTTCATCTAAAGAATCCTGTGGAATTGCTTCAATAGATTTAAGTATATAAGATGACTTTATTGCGAATGCCGCACCATCTAGTAATGCCTGCTTTCCATTTATTATTCCTATTACATTTCCAAGATTATCCAGTAATGGTCCTCCACTATTTCCTGGATTAACAGGAATTGATACCTGATAAGCTACTGTATCTCCTGCAAAACCATTTTTTGCACTTACGTATCCTTTACCTAAAACCTGCTCATCTCTTGGAAAACCTATCGTAAATACATCCTCTCCAACATCAGAAGCAGCCTTTTTAAATGTATAAGGCAAACTTGCCAGCTTCTCAAAACCGGGATCTGTAATCTGAAGAACAGCCAAATCATAGGCAGGATCAATATAGATCAATTTTACCTTAAATGACTCACCACCAGAGTTTTGTACATAAACTGAGTCAGCACCCTTAATTACGTGGAAATTAGTAACTACATACCCGTTAGACGATAAAGCAAAACCTGTACCTCCATATTCACCCGGATCTGAAGGACCTTTTGCGGGTTTATCATTTATATTCTTGATCAAAGCATTCTGAGAACGTTTAATGCTATTGATTTCTCGACGGAGCAGATTAACATTAGTTGAGATGGACTTCGAAAAATAACCAGTTGAAAGCAAGGTACCTGAAACTGCAATTAAAGCTACTGTTGCAGCAATGGCAGTACTAATACGATATTTCTTCCATAAACGAATCACCCGAGGTGCCTCAGGAGCAACCTCATCCTTAATCGCCTGAATATCCAGCGATTCATGAATTACGTTCATATCAGATGAAAGCTTAACCCTGCTTCCATATTCAGAAAGATTTAAGATAAAGTTTTGATGCTCAACAACCTTCAAGTCAAATGATGGGTCACTTATTCTCTTTTGCTCGAAATCAGAAAGCTCAGAACCAGCTAATTCTCCCTTCAAGTAAGCATCTATTAAATTCATCAATTCCAAATCACCTTTCATCTTCTTCTAATTAGGTTTGAAAAAATAATTTTTTCAAACGTTGCAGGCATTTATATTTTTGAGTTTTGGCATTATCCGCATTGGTATAGCCAAATTTCTCACAGATTTCCTGCATCGATCTGTTCTGTATATAATAATCTTCTATTATGGTTTTACAAGGCTCTCCTAATTGATTGAGCGCTAATTCCATCATTTCAAACTGTCTGTCCTTTTCTTCATGCTTTTCCAAATCATCTTCAACTGCGATGATATCAGAAAAGTCCTGAATGTTTCTTCTTGTCTTGCTTTGCTCATTTAAGCGCTTTAGCCATAATCTTCGACAAACAGAATATAGAAAAGTTTTAAGCTTACTGTTCAGCTCAAAGTTTCCACCTTTAACTTTATTGTAAAGAACTATAATCGATTCCTGAAATACATCTTTAGCGTCATCTTCATTTCCATTATTTTTAAGTACTAATTGAAGTACCATCGGAAAATATGAAGTATATAAACGGCTAAGAGTTTCCTTCGAATCATTCAGTATCCCTAACACAATCTCACTATCTGCTGGAGCTGAACTTTTTAACTCTTTTTTCACTATTAATACTTTTTGTTAGGAATTGTAACCCAATGATAGGAAAATAATTTTTTATTTTTTGTTGATTAGCAAGGGTTACCTTTTTTATTAACGGGTATTAAGAGTAATTATTTATAAATAAATTAAAACACTAAACAATGAAAAATCTTTTCAAATTCGGTTTCTTAGCTTTAGCTATCTCTTTATCAGTTGCTGCCTGTAACTCAAACAAAACTGAAGAAGTTGCTACTGATTCGGTTGCTGTAATGGACACAACTATTGTTGTAGATTCAGTTACTGTTGATTCTGCTGCACTTGATACTGCTGCTGCTCAATAATTAAATCAAAAATTACAATTGGCCATCTTGGATTAAATCCTAGATGGCTTTTTTTTATTTCTAAAATCTGTGTCAAGATAGAAATCGAAAACCAATTCTTTTCCTTCTGAAAGCAAAATAGAATAATCATTCAAGAATTAGTTCTAGACTGCTTATGGCTTCTTTTTAAACCAGCCTTTTATTCGTTTTGAATTAGAATCTCCTATTAATAACATACATGGCACTAGAATCAGAGTAAGGAAAGTTGCAAAACCTAAACCAAATATCATGGTCCATGATAATGGACCCCAGAAAGCTACGTTATCTCCACCAAAATAAAGATTTGCGTCAAATTCAGTAAATAGAGTAACGAAATCCATATTCAGACCAACGGCAAGAGGAATTAATCCCAGCATTGTTGCTGTAGCCGTAAGTAATACCGGAGTCATCCTAGTTCTACCCGCTTCTATGATCGCATCCTTTATATCCATCCCCTGCTCGATCATTACTTCAGTAAATTCAACCAACAGAATACCATTTCTTACCACGATACCGGCAAGAGCAATAATACCCACTCCAGACATCACGATAGACATTTCCATTCTGAATATGGTAACGCCAAGTAATACCCCAATTATACTGAATAGGATCTCACTCAGGATGATCAATGGCTTGGTAATTGAATTAAACTGAGTTACCAGTATGATAAGAATAAGTCCCAAAGAAATCATTAATGCAGTACCAAGGAAAAGCATGGTTTCCTGCTGTTCTTCCTGTTCACCTGCCATATTGACTTCAACCCCTGTCAGTGATTTAAACTGGTCAATTTCACGTTGTATATTAGCCACTACCTCATTCGGATTGTATTCACCTAGAACATTAGATGAAAGAATGATGATTCTCTTTTCTTGTTTACGTTTGATTCCTCCGTAAGTATTCACATAATCTATAGATGCAAAGGAAGAAAGCGGTACCTGACGGATAATTCCACCCATACCCATATCGCGGTAAGTAACTTTCATATTCCGTAAAGCATTCAGATTGTTTCTCTGGCTTTCATTTGCCCTGAGGTTGATCTCATAATCTTCATTGACATCACGGAATTTGGAAACTTCCTTTCCAAAAATAGCCGTACGCAAATCCATTCCAATTTGTGCACTGGAAATTCCCTCACGATTAGCGCGCTCACGATCAATATCGAAAATAATTTCAGGTTTGTTGTTTTGAAAATCTGATTTCAACTCTTCAACACCTGCAATTTGACGGCTATCAAGGTATTGTTTCAAGTTTTCAGAAACTTTTACCAGTGAATCAAGGTTATCTCCTGTTATCTCAATACTAATCGGCTTGGCTGTTGGCGGACCTGATTGCTCCTGAGCCACAGTAATTTCAGCCCCAGGAATTCCTTTAACTGCGTCCCTTATCCTATCTAAGTATACCGAAGTGCTTTCACCTGTACGCTTTCCAAAACTCACAAATGCAACCGTGACCTTTCCCATATTGGAATACTGTCCCTGATCTTCACTCTGTGGGTCAGTTACCCCTATTGTAACATTAGATAGTATTGAGGATACATCTTTATTGTCCCTCCCTACTACTTTAGTGACATTTTCTTCAACCTTTTTTACGACGACATTGGTATATGCCTGATCTGTACCTACCGGTAACTGGATATAGACATAAACAAAATTTGGATCTGCCTTTGGAAAGAATACGATTTTTGGAGGCACTACCGAAATAAGCACAAGTGTTAGGAAAAATAATCCAACGGTACCCCATAATATCATCCTAGGTCTCAAAATTGCCCATTTTAGAAGCGAAACATATTTATTTTGAAAGCCTGGCCAAATATTAGTTTGGAAATTTCGGACAGCCCTATTCAGATAAAAATGATTTAGCAGATAGAGAAACCCTACGAAAACCACCAGATTTCCAATTCCAAAATTGATTAAATAGCCCAAAATAGCAACTCCTAAAAATATCAGAAGATTCTTCCTAACACTTTTATCGAACCTTGGTTTTGTTACAGAATGATCTTCCGGAACCATAAAATCCACTGCAAACACTGGATTAATTATATAAGCTACCACTAGCGAAGCAAGAAGAGTAATGATCAATGTCATTGGTAAGAAGAACATAAATTCACCAATTACACCCGGCCAGAATAATAAAGGAACAAATGGAGCCAAAGTAGTCAGAGTACCTGAAAGCACTGGCAAAAACACCTCTGCAGCAGCAATTTTGGCTGCTTTTTTTATTGGAACTTTTCCATTATCAAAAATACGATGCGTATTTTCTATAACTACAATTGCATCATCCACAACAATTCCAAGACCTAAAAGGAAAGAGAATAAAACCATCATATTCATGGTAAAGCTGAAGCCCATTATTCCACCAAGGGCAGGCATAGCCATAAAAGCAATGAACATGGATAATGGTACCGACAGCGCCACGAACAAAGCATTGGTAATTCCCATGAAGAACATCAGGATAACAGTGACCAGAATGAAACCTATGATAATCGTATTAATTAGGTCGTGCAAAGTAATACGGGTTCGATCCGATTGATCTCCGGTTACCGTAATGTTAAGATTCTTAGGTAATGAAGTTGCTTTCATTTCTTTTATCAATACATTGATTTTATCAGATGCATCAATCAGATTTTCGCCACTTCTCTTTTTAATATTTAAGGTAATTACATTTTTTCCATATAAACGAGCATAACTTTCCTGTTCCTTAAATGAGTCTTTCACCTCGGCAACATCTCTAAGATAAATAGATGAACCTGTTGGAGTTTTAATAATCAGATTAGATAATTCCTGAGCACTGACAAACTCTTTTTTTACGTTAAGCGTTCTGCGAACTCCATCCATTTTAATAGTTCCACCAGAAATAGTAAGGTTCTCATATCCAACTGCACGTTCAATATCTCCAAATGAGATCTGAGCAGCTGCCATCTTATTCAAGTCAGCGTTGATCTGTACCTCCTGTTCTAGGGCTCCAATAATGTCGACCCCAGAAATTTCTTTCAGGCTTTCAACCTGATCCTGAACATCCTCGGCGTATTTCTTAAGACTCTTGAGATCATAGTCGCCAGAAATATTCAAGTACATAATCGGCAGATCCGAAAGATTAATGTCCATAACATTAGGTTCATTCGGAAGGTCTGACGGAAGATCCTGTCTTGCCTTATCAACTGCATCTTTTACCCTTTGTTTGGCATCTTTTGTTTCAACATTAGTATTAAACTCAGCTGTAATTATCGAAAAATCCTGATAAGAATTGGAAGTTATCCGTTTTAATCCTGAAGCAGACTTCAATTGTTTTTCGATCTGTTTGGTTACCAGATTCTCCATATTGGCAGGAGAAGTTCCCGGATAAATAGTCTGAATAAATATTTTAGGGATAACAACTTCGGGGAAATTCTCCTTCGGCAATCCCAAATATGAAAAATACCCAATCACTGCAATGATAACAGTTAGCACATAAATTGCTGTTCTGTTTTCTATTGCCCAACTGGATGGTTTAAATTCTTTGTTAGGGTCTTCCATCTGATTTTATATTATGATGTTTTCTTTAAAGGGTAAATAGAATTAATTGGCTTTCACAATATCTCCCGGACTTAAACCATTAGTACCAGCAACTATTACCTTATCTCCTACCTTAAGTCCAGAGATAATTTCTGCCTGTCCTTCAGAAATTTTACCTACCTGTATATTAACCCTCTTTGCTTTTCCTCCATCTTCTAAATAAACATAATCACCGTTCTCAGCCTTCTGTATGGAGTTTACAGGAATAACAAGTGCCTTAAGATTTTGGTAATCAATTATTTTAAGAATGGAAAGCATATTAGGACGATACCTACTATTTGAAGGAAGCTTAATTTCTACGGTAAAGCTCCTGGAAACCGGATCTATGGTCTTGGATGCGAATGCTATTTTTGTTGAAACTGTGTCAGGAACATCAGGTAAAATAACCTGAACATTATCACCCTGATTAACTCTGCTTGAATATGACTCAGCAACTAAAGCTTTAGCTTTCAATTTACTGGCATTAATAACTCTGATCCCTGACATTCCGGGAGAAACTGCTTGCCCGACTTTGAGATCCATCGCATCGATTGTTCCTGAAATCGGAGATTTAATCTTAAACATGCTAAGTTGGGTCTTTACTGTCGAAATACGACGCTGGGCTGCATCACGCTGAGTTTTTGCATTCAAAAACTGGACTTCAGTCCCGATCTTTTGATCCCAAAGACTCTTTTGACGCTCAAAAAGGGTTGTTGCTAGATCAAGTTGATTTTCAAGTTCAGAAATATTTTGACGCAAAACCTGATCATCTATTTGTGCTAAAACCTGTCCCTTACTTATATTTTGTCCAATAACTGCGTAAACAGCAGTTACCACTCCGGGCACTTCAGGATTTACCATAAGATTCTCTTCAGCATCAATTTTACCCTGAACTTCTAGATAGTTTTTAAATGCTGTCTCTTTTAATTCTAAAACAGAAACATCTTTCACATCAGCAGTAGCAACACTTCCAACTTCAGCTTCAAGCTTTTCGATTTTTGAATTCAATTCAACACGCTCCTTCTTCAGCGCTTCAAGTTCAGATTTTTTATCGCTTGGTTTCCCTCCACAGGATGCCAGAAAAATAATAGTTGAGATTAATAGTATTCTTTTCATTTGAATAGTTTTTGTTTTTATAATGATCCGCAGAAGGCGGTTTGGTTTGCTGTATTATTAACATTGTCTAAAAACCAGATTTAGATTCTTTTTCTTTAATAAACGATCTTACCCAATGCCTTATCCATGTTAACCCTGTTGATAAGAAGTTCATATAATGCGTTGATATAATTATTTTGAGCTTCTTTGAGAGAGGTTTCTGCAGAAGTTACTTCAATGCTTGAACCAACACCCTGCTCATATTTGATCTTTGTAACTCTTAAAACTTCCTGAGCAAGCTCCATATTTCGGTTTTGATTTTCGAGTGATTTCAAGCCATTTAAATAAGTTGTTTGAGCCTGTTCAACCTCAAGACTAATTCCATTTTTGAGATTGATCAGATTATTCTGAGTTTTAAGAATTTCCAGTTTAGCATTCCGAACCTGATAGAGTTTAATGCCACCAGAAATTATTGGAACCGCTAGTCTAAAACCAATAACCGTAGCAGGGAAACTTCTATCGAACAAAGTTCCAAAATTATTAGATTGTAGGCTTTGCGATGTACTACCAAATGCTGACATTGAGGGTAAAAACTGGCTTTTGTACCGCTTTAAATCAAGTTCATTCAGTTTTTTCTGTGTTTCAAGTAATGAATATTCTATCCTATTTTTGTATGAACTTGTATCGGAAACAGCAAAAGTTTGGACAACCTGAAGTCCGGCAATAGTGTCTTTTAAAGTCAATTTACTTTGGATACTCATACCCATCTGAAACTTTAATAAATTAACATTCAAATCAAGTAGCCTGATTACATTTTCACGTTCGGTTTCAAGATTATTATTAAGCACTGTCAGTCGATCTACATCTATCTTTTCCACAAATCCATTTGCATACAGGGCTTTTGTATCATTTAACGATTTTTTTAAACGAACTAAATTAGCATCCAAAAGACTCAACTGCTCATTACTTACAAGTACTGAATAATAAGCTTTGCTTACCGAAACAGCTGTTTCAATGCGGCTCCTCCTCAAACTCTTACTCGACAATTCCTTATACGTCTTAGAAGCCTGTAAGCCTACGAGATAGGTTCCGTCAAATAATAACTGATTCAGTTCAAGTCCGAAGGAAGATTGATATTTAACACCAAACCTCACAGGTACCTGTGTTCCCGGTTGTCCAAAAAACTCACCTGG
>JBDNGV010000101.1:0-3220 GCA_041689125.1 Daejeonella sp. | reverse complement strand
TTGATAAAAATACGTTGCCAGAGATACTTAAGAATCATGAAAATTTTAATAAGAGGGTGATATGAAGTGCGCAGCGATAATAATAGACGATAGGCCAGAGATAGCTAAAGAGGCTATTGAAAGGCACTCTGAATTTATACCGAAAGGATGGCCGATCATTCACATGATGCCACCCTACGAAAACGGGCTTTATAGTATCAAATCTGCAAGGGATTACAATTCTATATTAACAAATCCAGCTTTTTGGTGTAGCTGCCAATATGATAGAGTGCTAATCTTTCAGCACGATTCAGGACTTTTGAGGCATGGCATTGAAGAGTTTTTGGAATATGATTTTATCGGGGCTCCTTTATATCATATTAAGTTTCCAGCAATGAACGGAGGTCTGTCAATTCGCAACCCTGAAAAAATGTATATAATTTGTAACGATTTGCCTTATGAAGGCATGAGCGTTCACGGCAACGAAGATATTTATTTCTGCAACCTTTTAAGGTTTTACAGTGGCAAACTACCAACTAAGGAGGTCGCTCAAAAGTTTAGTGTTGAAACTATCTTCGGGCTTGGGTCGCTTGGCTATCACGCGATCGACAAATACATGACTAAGAATGAACTTAATTTAATAATGACGCAGTATTTATGACAACCCTATACACCTCATTCTATCAAGACCAAAACCCTGAACGGGAAAAGGAACTTATTTACTGCCTTAACCGAAATATCGAAAATCCATTAATTGACAGAATACTGATATTTACCGAATGTCCTATACCTGAAAACCCAAAGATCACGATTATAGGAAATTGCAGACCAACATACAGAATGTTATTTGATGCGGTTAATACGTACTGCCAGAATGAAAACGAGATTTCACTAATCTCAAATACAGATATTTACTTTGATAATAGCTTGAGCAAGTTAATCCTAAACGCACGTACTTGCGTGGCTTTGTCACGGTGGGACGTGAAACCCAATCAAGAACCAAAGCTACACAATGAGCGGTTTAGTCAAGATGTTTGGATATTTCAGGGCAAGGTACGCAAGGTCAGGTTTTGTGATTTCTTTTTAGGTGTTCCGGGATGTGACAATAGGATTGCATGGGAGCTAAATCAGGCTGGGTATGTGCTTTACAATCCTGCAACTACCATCAAAAGCTATCACTATCATCCTTCTGATTTGCATACCTACGATGGTAAGACTAGGATTCCGAAGCCGTATTTATTTATTGAGGTGAGATGAACATCCTACTATGCCCGGGAGTTTATCTTCCATCACAGCGCGCAGGCAGTGAAATATACCTTCACAGGGTATCTAAATACCTAATGAGCAAAGGCCACACAATTAAAGCCATTACCCGGTGCCCTGAGCCGTACACATTTGAAGGTATTGAAGTTTATCAAGCAAAAGAAAATTGGAAGTCCTGCAATAACAGCCTATGGGCTTGGGCAGATGTTGTATTTACACAACTTTCAGGCACGGGTTATGCAATGAACAAATCAAAACAGCTCACTAAAAAGGTGGTAAACTTTGCTCATAACAATTGTGGTTATCCGCAAGTTAACATTCGTAAAAACTGCTTCACGGTTTATAATTGCGAGAACACAAAGCGAGAATTAAACTACGATCAAGAATGTTTTGTATTGCCTCCTCCTGTAGATTTCAGGGATTACAGCCAGACCATTAACGGCCAATATGTAACCTTAGTCAATCACAATGAAAACAAAGGCGGTCAAATCTTGATCGAGATTGCTAAGCGGATGCCAGAGGTTCAGTTTATGGCCGTTCAGGGTGGCTATTATCACCAGATAAAGGATGAAAAAGTCAGGAATATAAAATACGTTCCCATGGTTAGTGATCTTAGAATCTACCTATCGCAGACTAAAGTTATGATCGCACCATCCGAATATGACAGCTACGGCATGGCACAGGTCGAGGCTTTATGCTGTGGAATCCCTGTAATTGCTTCTGATATTGCAGGTTTTCGTGATAGCATGGGAGAAAACGGTATATTTATAGAACGAAATAATATAGATAAATGGGTACAGGCTATCCGAAATTTACCCAAATCTAATCCATTGCAAAGGGCAAAAGAATTAGATCCTATAAAAACTTTAGGAGAATTTAACATTTGGTTGGAAAAAATTAATAACTTTAGCAATAATATAAAAACGGTATGAACGCTTTAAATGTCGTAACCCTATCTGAAGCAAAGCTATTTCTAAGGCTTGATGCTGATTACAATTATGATGATACACTGATTGAAAGCCTAATAACGGCATCAGTTCAGGAGGTTGAGTTAATGACCTGCCAAATATTATACCAGCGCACAATTTCAGTCAGAACTAATAAAAAGGGTACGTACCGAATATTTGACTATCCTTTACTATCAATCGAAAGCCTGACAAATACCGATCTGGATGCAGTTGATTATGAAGAAGATCAATCTGAATGGTTTACGGACGTGCTTTCTTATGAAAGAGGCTATCAAACTTTGGTTTATGTAGCTGGTTACGGATGGGATTACGAAGGCGGAACGGAAACCCCGGCAGCGATCCAGACCGCACTAAAAGAAATGATCACCTATTTATACGAGAATAGGGATAACCCGAAAACTCACTACCCTGCTATTGTAGATATTTTATTACAACCATACAAACGTGTAACTCTATTTTAATGAACCCGGGCGCACTAGACAGACGTATTACCTTTGTAAATGCAGTCATTACGACTAACATTGAAGGGGATACTATTGTTACATGGGTTCCGGTGTTAGTTTTAACCAACGGTCAAACATGGGGTAAGTTCAGGTCAAATAAAGGGGATCGCAGTATTCAGGCATCAGAGTTCGTAATTACTTATGATGGAACTTTTACTATACGGTTTAGACACGATTTTACGCCTGTAAAAAGTATGAGAATTCTATATGAGAATAAATATTTTAGTATTCATTCGGTTGTGGATGTAGAGGACAGGCGCAGATTTTACGATATAAAAGTTTCCGTTACAGATGAAAACTCGAATTGATATTTCCAAACTGCTAAAACAAATTGATGCCTTTGGTGATGATGCTAAACGTATGGCTGTGGCAATTACTAATAGTACTGCGGAAGATATAGCCAATAAAGCCAAAATAAGAGCCCCTACAGATATATCTGGACTAAAGCAATCAATCGGTAAAACTACGGCACGGCTAAATTTTAACAAATCTATAATATTCGCAAAC
>JBDNGV010000100.1:0-21996 GCA_041689125.1 Daejeonella sp. | reverse complement strand
TCAATATTATTAAAGTTCTGAATATTTAAACCACACTCGTAACCGGTAGCTACTTCTTTAACATCATCTTTGAAACGCTTCAGTGAGGCCAGCTCACCGGTATAAGCAACTACACCATCACGTATGATACGAATCTTACTGTTTCTGGTAATTTTTCCATCAAGCACCATACAACCTGCAATTGTACCAACTTTGGTAATCTTAAACACCTCACGAATTTCCACGTTTGAGGTAATTTTCTCTTCAAACTCAGGATCGAGCATGCCTTCCATTGCGGCTTTCACCTCATTGATGGCATCGTAAATAATCGAATAAAGGCGGATATCAATTTGTTCTGCTTCAGCCAATTTACGTGCACTAGCAGAAGGGCGAACCTGGAAACCAATGATGATCGCATCGGAAGCAGAGGCTAACAATACATCAGATTCGGATATCTGTCCAACTGATTTATGTATAATATTCACTTGTATCTGCTCGGTAGAGAGTTTCAGCAAGGAATCGGATAACGCCTCAATTGAACCATCCACGTCACCTTTAACAATTACATTCAGCTCTTTAAAGTTTCCAATCGCTAAACGACGTCCAATCTCATCAAGCGTGATATGTTTCTGAGTACGTAATCCCTGCTCACGTTGTAACTGTAATCTCTTATTTGCAACTTGGCGGGCTTCAACTTCACTTTCCATTACGTTGAACTTATCACCTGAAGTTGGTGCGCCCTGCATACCTAAAACCTGTACAGGTGTAGAAGGACCGGCATGGTCTAACTTAACTCCGCGTTCATTATGTAATGCTTTTACCTTTCCACTGTATCCACCTGCAAGTATCGCATCACCAACCCTTAATGTTCCGGCTTGAATCAGAACTGTGGTGACAATTCCGCGACCTTTATCCAAAGCAGCTTCAATAACTGTACCTATAGCACGTTTGTTCGGATTGGCTGTTAATTCTAGCATATCTGCTTCAAGCAATACCTTTTCGAGCAATAAATCAATACCTACACCGGTTTTACCTGAAATTTCCTGACTCTGATATTTTCCACCCCAGTCTTCAACCAAGATGTTCATAGCAGAAAGCTGCTCACGAATCTTATCTGCATTCGCACCTGGCTTATCAACCTTACTGAACGCAAATACAATTGGAACATTTGCAGCTTGTGCATGATTAATAGCTTCACGAGTTTGAGGCATCACACTATCATCAGCAGCAATAACAATAATTGCAATATCTGTAACATTAGCACCCCTTGCACGCATGGCCGTAAAGGCTTCGTGCCCTGGAGTATCCAAGAAAGTTATTTTACGATCATTTTCAAGGGTTACCTCATAAGCACCAATGTGCTGGGTAATACCCCCCGCTTCACCTGCGATAACATTGGTCTTACGAACAAAGTCAAGTAATGAAGTCTTACCATGATCCACGTGACCCATTACGGTTACGATCGGAGCTCTTGGTAATTGATCTTCAGGACTGTCGGATTCTTCAAGCCAACCAATTTCTTCATCTTCAGGTTTCACAAACTCAACTTCATAACCGAACTCATCCGCTACGATAGTTAGAGTTTCAGCATCAAGTCTTTGATTGATTGATACGAACATTCCTAGACTCATACAGGTTGAAATAACCTGAGTAACAGGAACATCGAGCATCAGAGCAAGCTCATTTGCAGTGACAAACTCAGTTACCTTAATGGTTTTGGATTGCATTTCTGCTTCTAATGCCGCATCTTCTGCAGTTTGAGCAACATCATCACGCTTCTGACGGCGTAATTTTGCACGTTGTGCAAATTTACCTGATTTACCCGCACCGCTTAAACGTGCAAGGGTTGCTTTGATCTGATCCTGAATTTCTTTATCTGTAGGTTCAGCTTTTGGAGCATCTGGTGTACGAGGTTTATTTCTAAAATCAGGGCGGGCTCCACCTCCTGTAGTACCCCCTTGTCCGGGTCTAGCATTTCTGAAATCAGGACGATTACCCTGATATCCTGCACCAGGTGCAGGACGTGGTGAACCTCCAGATTGTTGGCCCTGCTGGCCTTGTTGACCATGCTGACCCTGTTGTGTTGGTTGTCCGACTTGTGCGGGAGGATTATCTTTACGTTTTCGCTTACGCTTATGGTCAGCACCTGCAGCACTTGAGGAGGAAGCAACCGGTTGCCCACGGCGAGCCTGTGAGGTTGGCAATTCAATTCTGCCAATTACATTCGGACCTGACAGACGTTCTGCTTTGGCACGAATAACAGTAGCACCAGCATTACTTTCCTGCGTATTTGGTTTATTCTCTAGTTTTTCTTCAATCACCGGTTTCGCGACAGTAGCTTCAGGTTGTTCCTTAACAGCTTCTTTCGGACTTTCAACAGCTTCTTTAATTTCTGCTGAAGGAGGAGTTTCCAGTTTAGGCTCAGTTTTTTCTGAAGTTGGCTGTGGAATTACTTCCGGCTCTTTAGCTTTTACTTGCTCCTCAACTTTAGCAGCTGGAACTGGTAGAACAGCAGGTCTTTCTGGTTCCGAACTTTTTTTATCAGGGCGGGTTTTAGAATTCAGATCATCTAAATTGATCTTTCCCACAACTTTAACACCTGGCAAAGCACCTTCTTCTGATTTAGGCTCAGCAACTATAGGATCCTGAAGTTCAGCTTTAGGCTTCTCAATTACAGGAGAAATGAATGGATTCACATTCTTGATCAGAATCTCTTCCTGTTCAAAATCCTTTGAACGCTGTGGCTCAGACTTTTCGCTGGTTACAGGATTATCATCGCGACGAATCTTGCCAATAACGATTTGTTTAGCTTCTTCTTTAACGATCTTATCACCCTGAAACTCCTTAAGAAGAACATCGTACATCTCATCGGTGAGTTTGGTATTAGGCCTAGACTCAACTTTGTGGCCATTTTTCCCTAAAAACTCCACCGCGGTGTTCAAGCCGATATTCAGCTCCTTCGCAGCTTTAAGTAAATTTGTGCTTTTACCTTCTGACATTTATTATTTTAACCTCGCTATTTTTGTACAAAAGTACGTTTTTTATATGTTAAATGCTTTGAGGATTGAGCTTTTTCTCGAACCCAAATTTTCTCAATTTGCTGCAATCGAATAAATTATTCGAATTCTGACTTCAAAATCTCAATCACATCTTTCACGGTGGTGTCTTCCAAGTCGGTACGTTTAACCAAATCATCTACTGACAGGCTTAAAATAGATTTCGCTGTATCTAAACCAACGCGCTTAAATTCATCTATAATCCAGCCCTCAATCTCATCTGAAAATTCCTCAATATCCACATCCTCATCGTCTTCATGCGCTTCACGGTATACATCAATTTCGTATCCGGTAAGCTTTCCGGCTAACTTAATGTTATGACCTCCACGGCCAATTGCCAATGAAACCTGATCAGGTTTTAAATATACTGCTGCTCTCTTTTCTTCATCATCAAGCTTAATACTTGTAATTTTCGCAGGGCTTAATGCTCTTTGAATATACAATGAAATATTGTTTGTAAAGTTAATGACATCAATATTTTCATTCTTCAATTCACGAACAATTCCATGAATACGCGATCCCTTCATACCCACACAAGCTCCAACTGGATCAATTCTGTCGTCATAGGACTCAACCGCAACTTTTGCTCTTTCTCCCGGTTCACGGACAATTTTCTTGATGGTGATCAGTCCATCGAATATTTCTGGAACCTCCATCTCAAATAAACGCTGAAGAAACTCAGGTGCAGTACGTGAAATAATGATCTTAGGATTGCCATTTAGCATTTCAACCTTCTCAATAATTGCACGTACAGAATCTCCCTTTTTGAAATAATCGGCAGGAATTTGTTCTGTCTTAGGCAATAGAAGCTCATTCCCTTCGTCATCAAGCACCAAAGTCTCTTTTTTCCAAACCTGATATACTTCTCCGGTTACGATCTCGCCAACACGATCTTTATACTTCTTAAAAATTTCGTCCTTTTCAAGTTCCAGAATCTTGGAAACCAGGGTCTGACGCGCAGCAAGAATCGCCCTTCGGCCAAAGCTTTCCAGGGTAATCTGTTCAATAAAATCATCTCCAACCCCAAGATCAGCATCAATAACTTTTGCTTCGGCAAGTTCAATCTCTAGATCATCATCTTCCGAAAAACCATCTTCCATAACAGTTCTTGTACGCCAGATTTCCAAATCCCCGTTATCCGGGTTGACAATCACATCACAATTTTCGTCTGTGCCATACCTTTTACGCAACATGCTGCGAAAAACTTCTTCCAACACACTGATGACCGTAGGACGGTCAATATTCTTGAAGTCTTTAAACTCCTGGAATGAATCGATTAAATTAATATTGCTCATTTTTTATTGAATTTGTCCCGTTTGTACGGGACGTTATTTAAAACTCACTAAAACTATCGTTTCGGATATATCTTTAAACTGAAAAAGGTTTTCAACCGAAACTGCTTTCTTACCTTTATCCTTAACCACTTCCTGAATAATTATTCCTGAATCATCAGAACTGATCAATTTACCTTCCCTAATACTGCCATCATTAAGTTTAACCCTTAATGATCGGTTAATATTTTTCTGGAACTGCCGCAATGATTTTAGAGGGGTGTCTATTCCTGGAGAGGAAACTTCAAGTCTGTATGCTTGCTCAATTGCATTTTCCTCTTCAAGATGAAAACCCACATGCCGACTTATGGCTACACAGTCACTGATTGCAACACCTTTGTCTCCATCTACTAAAATAGACAAAATTCCGCTTCCGTGCATTTGAACGTCTACCAAAAACAAATCTGGACGATCAAAAATCTTTTCTTCAACTAACTCAATTACACGTTTTTCTATGTTCATAATTGACCTTTTTAAAATCCCCCTTGAAAAATAGGTTGGTAAAAAAAGAGCCCCGATAATGTCGGGGCTCTTCTCAGATCGATACAAATATAAAAAAACTATCCGTCATTACAAATACCTGATTTCAATCCAATTATAAGACCTATTTTTTTGAAACTTTGAATTTATACTCTGTATACCCGTTTGATTCAAACAATTCACGCGTTTCGATCAGACTTTCAGCATCCTGAAGCAACAATTTTGTATAGCAACGGGCAAAATACAGTCCATTATCCCTAAAATTATCCCTTGGTTTAAATCGAATCAATCCCGCATCAATGATATAAATGCCTTTTAATGCCGGTTGAAAATCTCTCATTTCAGGATCAGGAGTTTCTTCATAAACTGCAAAAAAATTAGTCCAAAGCGAATCTGGTAAAGAATCAGTCATTAACTCTTCTATAGCTTGGTCAGCTAAACCGCTTAATTCTACCTCGCTACTGTCGGAATTTAGCCTGATCAGAAGTTTATTAATAGCCCTTTCCTCAACCCTTTCTTGTTTACAGGAATGAAATAAAACCAAAATAATTACCGAAATGTGGAATAGATTCTTCAATTTCATAGATATTTACCTTTAAATCCTAATAATATGAGGCTAATCATCGAAATACTATTAATGGGTGCAGCTGTCGCTATTGCTGCTTACCTACTTCCAGGAGTTGATGTCGAAAATTTCTGGAGCGCCCTTATTGCAGGGATACTTATTGCTCTTGCAAACGCCACCATTGGAACAATTCTCCGTATTTTAACCTTTCCGATTAATTTTCTGACTCTGGGTTTGGTTTCTTTCATTATTACCGTACTAATGGTTTTATTAGTTGACAACCTGATGGAAACTTTCAATACCAGCGGTTTTTTATCAGCCGTGCTTTTTGCCATTGTTCTCGCTCTGATTAATATGATCTTTTCGGCATTTCAGTCAGAGAAAGCATCCTAAGAAATTATCCCTATCCATGGTTTTTCATGAATTAGGTATCGGGTATCATTATTATTTATAAGCCTCTGTTGCTTTGATTACCAAAGGAGATTTGTCTTTTGCTGTTTGAATAAATACATCCTTGTTATCTGCCATCCGGTAATGTTTTGCCAGTTTTCCAATGGCAGTAGCTCTTACCTGTGAAACCTTATCATGGAGAGCCAATTCTTTCAATGTTTCATGAACTGCTTTACGTTCATCATCAGACAGATTTTCAATGACAGACAAGGCTGTATTACGAACGAGCCAATTCTTGTCTTTCAATGCTGAAACCATTATATTCCTTGCTGCAGTTTCTTCTTTTAAATCCTTCAGTTTCAAAATTGCTTCAATCCTGTCCATAAATAAGGGTGCATGCTGATACTGAAAAATATACTCCTGAATATTTTTTTCTTCGTTCTTTTCAGCAAGGATATACTTTTCTGCATCAACATTCACAAGATCAGGAGGACTTGCCAAGGGAAAAATAAAGGATTGATTTTGCTTTTCAAGGACAATTTCCTTACGCTCAACTTTACTTCCGGAATAAAGGTCTATGGCCATTGGGATGCGATAAAGTGGTGTTTCTGAAAGATTCTGGTCCTGAGTAATATTAACCTTAATTTCCCGCTTTAAAGGGTCATAGGTATTCTGAATACTCAAAACCGGGTGTCCTGAGGCAAGGAACCATTGATTAAAAAACCAATTTAAGTCCATTCCGGTAATTTCTTCAAATGCGAGCCTAAGGTCATGAATCTCAGCCGTTTTGTATGAATGCCGGTTCAGATAAAGTTTCAAAGATTGAAAAAATGCATCGTCTCCTACAGTTTTCCTTAGCATGTGAAGGATTCTTCCACCCTTGTGGTAACTAATTTCATCAAACATTTGTTCCCTATCGGCATAATCAAAACGGATTACATTAGGTTCCAATTTTCGCTTATTCCCGATATAAACCGACATATCTTCTAGGCCTTTCACGTCGGCCTGATCTCGGCCATATTTATATTCTTCCCATAAGTATTCGCCATAGGTTGCAAATGATTCGTTCAACGGCAGATTAGCCCATGACTCGGCCGTAACTAAATCGCCAAACCAGTGATGAAACAGTTCATGGGCAATAATATCTTCGTGATTTTCATCTAAGTATTGACCTGCTGACATATTCATACCTTCGAAAAAAACAGTTGCAGTGGTATTTTCCATTGCGCCGCTTACAAAATCACGGACAACGATTTGTGAATATTTATCCCATGGATACTCTATTCCGAGTTTATTAGAGAAAAACTCCATCATCTCGGGGGTTCTCCCAAAAACCAATTTTGCAGTGGATGCATAAGCCGGTTCAGTATAATAGCTAACTTCCTTTCCTCGCCACGTATCCTTCGTAATAACAAAATCTCCGACTGCCAGCATAGTCAAATAAGTAGCGTGTGGCTGCTCCTGTCTCCAGCTGTCTGTTCGGGTACCATCCCCGTTCATACTAGAAAATTCAAGTGTGCCGTTCGAAAGGCTTACATACTCATTCGGTACAGTAATATTCAGTTCCTGAGTCATTTTCTCCTGTGTGTCATTGATGGTTGGAAACCAACTCGAATTACATTCAGTTTCACCCTGAGTCCAGATCTGCCTAGGTTTCCCTTTCTCCTTTCCATCCTTGTTGATAAAATAAATTCCACGATCACCAGCAGAAGCGATGTCCTCTCCGATCTTTAATTTATTAGGCATGGCTACATAATCTATAAAAACTGTGTATTTCTGATCTCTAGTATATATCTTATCAAGGCTGATTCTTAGCAATTTGCCATCGTAAGTATAGCGCAGTGGCTTTTTATCATAGTTGTTAACTAATGATACTGAGTTAAAACGGAAGCCATTAGCATTCAGCACCAATTGATCAGAAGGATAGAAATAGGGTTTTGCCAGAATAGTGGCCTTTCCAATAACATAGGCACTATCCCAATCAAAACTGAGATCGAGACGGGTATTTATAATATCAGTTGTCTTGGTATAACTTCCCCTATAAGCCAATGATCCCTTTGAATTTTCAACAACAGTAACCGGATCAAGATTTACCATTCTTGGAGCAGAACAAGCCAAGAGAAATATTGAAGCTAGTACAGGGTAACAGAGAATATATTTAATTTTCATCAGCATAAATTGTAAGCGAGTTATATTTTCAGCATCCGCAGAAAAAACATTCTTCTGTGTGTTTAATTTTTATTTTAATCATTTTCTATTCTTCGAGTAACAGATCATCAATTATTTTTTCAAATTCCTTTTTAAAATCTGTGTAATATACCCCTGTTCCTGGTCCGCTGAAACCGGTATGGATTTTTCTAACTTTTCCACTTTTATCAATGATCATCAAAGTTGGAAAGCCTATAAAACTATTTAGCATTGGCATACTTTTCGCCACCTCGGCTTTATCATTTTTATAGCCAGTAATCAACATATCATAAGGCACTTGAAACCTTTCTCGCAAACGTAAAACATTTTTTTTGGACCGTTCAAAATCTGTAGAACGTTCATAAGCCAATGCTACAATTTCAATCCCCTTATCCTTATATTTTTTGTAGAATGGAACCAGATAAGAGGTCTCATCCATACAATTGGGGCACCAGGATCCAAAAAACTGAACAAGAACAATTTTATTCTTAAATTTTGAATCCGACAAGGAGACATTCTTACCATTCAGATCAGGAAAAGAAAAATCTATTTTATCAACTCCATCCTTCAAAACTGTTATCGAATAAGCATCAGGTAGGATGGCCTTATCATCCCTTTTAGCGGTCCATGTCTGGACTGTATTTAGCCCGGAATAGAAATATCCATCCACAATACTATTGTTGTTTAATATTTTACCGGTAAAGAGGTAGGCATGACTCCCATCAAAACAGGATAGGTAAAGTTTATCATCTGAAACCGTTCCTTCTAGGAAACGATAATCGCCAGTATTGGTCAAAAAGGTGCCGAAAAGGCGACCATCTTCTTGAGTAAATTCACCTATAGCTGGAACAACTTTACCTGTCTTTGCATCATTAAAGGTAACAGACCAACGGCCTGATAATACAAATTCAGATTTTGTGTTTGCTTTGAAAAAACGCCACGAATCACCTTTTTTGGCTTCAATCGTCATGACTTCAGTACTATCCGCAAAGTGTTTAATCCATTGCCCATTCAAAGATCCATTCCGAATCTTTGCTCTAATCTCTGAATCAAAAAGTGGCATCTGAATGATTAATGAATCAGATTCCAATGAGATTTCATCGACCCTAAATCTCTCTTCTCCATTAATAACATCTAAAAGTTTCTTGTTATCCGAATCTGTCACTTCAAAATTAAACGGTATCTCAAGTCCTGCGGATGTTTTTAGGGTGGCGCGCCAGATTCCTTGTTCCAACTCAAGATCATTATTGTTTTCACAAGAAGAAAAGCCGGAAAGTAGAAAAAGAGATACAATAATTTTGAAAATGTTTTTCATCCGTCTATTTTATTGATTTTTAATCATTTCGGATTCATAGAATGAACCCCGTTGACTATTTCAAAATCTCACGAGCTATCACAATACGCTGTATTTCAGATGTCCCTTCATAAATCTGTGTGATCTTTGCATCTCGCATCAAACGTTCAACATGGAATTCTTTAACAAATCCATAACCTCCATGTATCTGAACGGCTTCAATGGTAGTTTTCATGGCCACCTGTGAAGCAAATAGTTTGGCCATAGAGCTTGCCTGAGCATATGGAAGCCCCTGATCTTTTAACCATGCGGCTTTTAAGCACAACATTCTGGCGGCCTCAATTTCGGTAGCCATATCTGCAAGCTTAAATTGAATTGCTTGATGGCCCGAAATTGGTTTACCAAATGCCCTGCGTTCTTTGGAGTATTGCAATGCCAACTCATAAGCACCTGAAGCGATCCCTAGAGCTTGAGAAGCGATCCCTATACGTCCTCCATCTAGTGATTTCATTGCAAATGAGAACCCAAACCCTTCATCCCCAATTCGATTTTCTTTAGGTACTTTTACATCGGTAAACATAAGAGAATGCGTATCAGAACCACGTATTCCCAGTTTATTTTCTTTAGGACCTATCGTGAATCCCTCCATGCCCTTCTCAACAATTAGAGCATTTATTCCCTTGTGTCTTTGTGCAGAATTAGTTTGGGCAATTACAAGATAGGTAGATGCATTTCCTCCGTTGGTGATCCAGTTCTTAGTTCCATTCAGGAGATAATGATCCCCCATATCAATTGCACTTGTTTGCTGAGAAGTTGCATCAGAACCAGCTTCAGGTTCAGAAAGACAAAAAGCACCTATTTTTTCTCCTGCTGCAAGTGGTTTCAGATATTTTTCCTTTTGAAACTCAGAACCATATTTCTCAAGTCCGAAGCAAACCAATGAATTGTTCACCGAAACCACCACAGAAGCTGATGCATCCACTTTTGATAGCTCTTCCATAGCAAGTACATAAGAAATGGTATCAAGTCCAGAGCCATTATACTTTGGATCAACCATCATCCCGAGAAAACCAAGTTCACCAAGTTTCTTGATCTGCTCATGAGGAAATTTCTGATGTTCGTCCCGCTCTATTACCCCGGGCTTTAATTCATTATTGGCAAAATCTTTGGCTGCCTGCCGAATCATCAGTTGCTCTTCCGTAAATTCAAAAAACATAACAATTGGTTCTTTGCCCGAAATTTATGTTTCAGGCGTGATTAGTATTTGGTCGTTTGCAAATATTAAGAAATATTTTCGTTAGTTATGCCAAGGATTGCGGAATCTGTTGCAAAAACTTAAGAATGAAAGAAACTTGATTGATAATTTCAGAAATTCGATCCGATTTTTTTCTCAATCAGCGTAGTTGAATAACCGCTAAGATATTCAATGGTTCTTACCGCTCCACCGTACTGCAAAACCAAGTTGGCACCAACAATCCGTTCAATAGAATAATCAGCCCCCTTAACCAAGATGTCGGGTCTGACTAATTCGATCAAGTGTAATGGGGTGGGATCATCAAATATAACAACAGCATCCACAAATGAAAATGAAGCAAGGATTACTGATCGAGAAAGCTGATCTGTAATTGGCCGGCCCGGGCCCTTCAATGATGAAGTAGATGCATCGGAATTTAAACCAATTACCAATCTATCGCCCATATCAGCGGCTTTAGACAGATAATCAATATGCCCTAAATGAAGTAAATCAAAGCAACCATTGGTAAACACTATTTTCTTTCCAAGGAGACGCCATATATTCAAAGTAGGTTGTATTTGAATCTGAGTATAAATCTTTTCTTTAATTTTTTCCAATCGACTCATTCTTATTTTTAGCAGTGGTTTGCTTTAGGAGTAAAATTACACTTAATGAACCAATTAAAAGGATAATTAATGTTTGACTTGTATGAACTATTAATGCGTACGAAAGACCATCACTTTTTGATATACCATATATAATCAGACCCTCTGAAACCATCCAATGAAAAGCTCCGATTCCTCCCTGCACAGGTGCAATCATTGCAAGACTCCCAAACACAAGTGTAGAAAGTGCAGCACCCGGACCGAGTGAGGAAGTACTATCCAGAGCAAAAAAGCAAAAATAGGTTGAAAGCCCATAAAACACCCATATTGATAATGTACTCATTATGAATCCAATTTTATTATCCAGATTTTTTACTGAAAGTATTCCAGTCTTCATTCCCGAAATAAACTGAAAAATACGATTAGAAATTCCCCAATTTTTCTTCTTCATCAGGATAACAAAGAAAATAACGATCAGAGTTAAAAGAACAAAAGCAAAGATCAGCAAAGCAATATCTCCAATTCTACCGCTTAATTTATTGAGAACATGCTTGTTTAAAAATCCGGATAATAGCTTATATTCTATAACTATTGCCATTGCAAATACAAGACCCAGCATCAGCAAATCAACCAGACGTTCAGCAAGTACTGTCCCCAGCAACTTCACTAAGGGAATTTTATCCGATTTATTTAAAACACTGCATCTAGCTACCTCCCCCATCCTTGGGAATGCCAGATTTGCAAGATAACCCATCATAACCGCATGAAAAGTATTAAGCAAAGAGGGAGTACCATAACCCAGCGAGCCGATCATCAAATTCCAGCGGTAAGCTCTTAATATATGTGCGAGCAGACCAGCTAATATGGCAAGAAGAACCCATCTAAAATCTGCGCTCTTCAGATCATAAAACATTTTACCTAAATCCTGCCCTTGGAAGGCTAAATACACAAGCAAAAAGCCTATAATAAGGAATATTAGGTATTTGAGAAATGTGGTTGTTGAAATTCTCAATATATATTAGCTTTATTCAGATACACATTGTCAATAATCCTGATTTTACCTATTCTGGCAGCTACGAGAGCTATCGCTGTTTGGGCCTTTTTTGAAGTAATGGGCTCAAATGTAAGAGCATTAAAAATTTCAAAATATTCTATCTCGATTCCGGGGCATAATTCAAGAAACGCACTCACCTGATTCTTTATTTGTGGAACTGATTCAATTTTGAATAACTCCCGTGCCAATGTAAGTGATTTGAATAAAGCAAGTGCCTGCAACCGCTCCCCGTGTAACAAATATACATTCCGTGAACTCATTGCAAGACCATCATTTTCTCTAATAATCGGGCAAATAACCAGTTTCACTTTGATCTTTAATTTTTTGACCATATGTGCTATCACCATAATCTGCTGATAATCTTTCTGACCAAAAAAAGCAAAGTCGGGTTTCAATGTATCAAATAGCTTTTTTACGATTTGTGTGACCCCCTGATAATGACCCGGTCTGATTTCTCCTTCAAGGATCTTATCCAAATTACCAAGCTCGATTTTCCAGAACTCAGAACTGTTGTACATTTCATCAACTTCAGGTAGAAACAAAACATCGCACTTAAATTCTCTTAATTTTCTAAGGTCATCTTCAATTGGCCTCGGATAATTTTCTAGATCCCTTTTATCATTAAACTGGGTTGGATTTACAAAAATACTGCAAACCACTATATCCGCCTTTCCACGAGCTGCGTTAATTAAAGATAAGTGACCAGCATGCAAAGCACCCATAGTCGGGACAAATCCGATGGATTTGCCCTCTGAACGTAAATCATTCAGATAGTTATGAATGGCTTCTTTATTGTTGAAGATTTTCAAATTCTAATTTTATTTTACTGGGCTCAAAAATGGTTAAATACTTAAAGAGAACCAAAACAACTTGCGTAATTCGTTGATATTTCATAAGATAATGATTATCTTTGCAGTTCGAACAATTTTCTTAACCTCAAATTAAATAGACCGGAGATGGCAAAAACGAAGATTCTTTTTATTACGCATGAGATGTCGCCTTTCCTTGAACTTACCAAAATTTCTGAGATTACCCGTCATTTACCTCAGGCTATGCAGGATAAGGGATTTGAAATCCGCATTCTTATGCCACGTTTTGGAAATATTAATGAGCGCCGCAACAGACTACATGAAGTAATACGACTTTCTGGAATGAACATCATTATAAATGATAATGATAACCCACTAATTATCAAGGTTGCTTCTATTCCTTCTGCCCGAATGCAAGTATATTTCCTTGACAACGAAGAATATTTCCAGAGAAAGCATGTGTTTACTGATAACAATAATAAATTCTATGCAGACAATGACGAAAGAACCATATTTTTCTGTAAAGGGGCTTTAGAAACCGTTAAAAAGCTAGGCTGGTCTCCTGATGTTGTACACTGTCATGGATGGATGAGCGCCCTTGTTCCTGCTTATTTGAAGACTTTATATAAAGACGACCCCACATTTAAGAATTCAAAAGTGGTCTATTCTCTGTATGATGATAATTTTGACACGTCACTTAGTGCTGAATTTGCTACAAAAGCACTTATGAACGGAATGATTGTAGAGCATACTGAAATGTACGCTGAAGCTACGAATACTGCTTTGAATCTGGGAGCAATTTCCTATTCGGATGCAGTGGTTTGTGCTTGTGAAAATATCAATGAAGAAGTGTTAAAGTTTGTTAAAAAATCAAATAAACCGCTTTTGGAATTCAATTCCACTTCAGATTACGAGAATTATTATAACCTTTACGAAGAAATTGTAAGCGAAGAATTAGTATCGTTAGCATAATCTTAACTGAGCAGACCTCCCGGAGAAAATGCCGGTTAATAATCAGAAGTGTGAAAAAGAGCCTGCAAGCTTTTAAAATTAATGTAATACGGATGAAATTATACAAACTAGACTTATTAACGCTGTTGATAAGTCTTTTTATTTTAAGTAGCTGTCAAAATACAGATTCCATCGGCCTCGATGTTGACCCGGCTACCGAAGTTACCGGCACCTTTACAGACACGATAACTGTTATCTCATCCACTGTTAAAGAAGATTCCATGATTACCAATACTTTAGTTAGATATCCGCTTGGTTATCTGGCAGATCCAATTTTTGGGAAAACTACGGCAAATATTGCTATGTCCCTGACTCTTGATCCTCCGGGGCTTACATTTGGTACTTCCCCTGTTTTAGATTCAGCAGTTCTGGTACTTTATTATGCTAAGGAGTTTTACGGCGATAGCACTTCGAATTTTCAGGTAGATGTTCATCAGCTTAATAATGCGTTGAGTACTTCTGTTCAATATTATAATACTCAGCCTCAACGCTTTGCATCGACAGTAATTGGAAGCAAAAAACTCAGATTTAACATCAAGGACAGTGTAAGAATTACTGAAATCGTAACAGGCAAACCCGATAAGAAGGTGACCAGAGGACCTCAGATTCGTATCCCAATCAATTCAAATTTTGTTACTACAAACTTTCTGAACGCAACATCTAACACATTAAGTAGCGATGAGCTGTTGAATAAAGAGATTAAAGGTTTCTATCTTACTATAAACAAGGCACAAAGTACCGGACCTGGAGGTATAGCATTCTTTAACCTGACCGACTCGAGTAAGCTCGAAATTTATTATAAAAGCCAAAACGGTGCTTTGATTGATACAACTTTGCACAAATTCCCAATTGTGAATAATTCTAAGCCAGTAATTGCCGACTTTAAACATGATTACACTGGAACTAACATTCCTGCAAACTTAAATACCTCCACTCAACAAAATTTCACTTATGTTCAAGGTTTGGCCGGACTACGCACAAGAATTCGATTTCCCCACATCGAAAAGTTAAAAAATCTTGGAAATATTACCATAAACAAGGCAGAACTAATTGTTTCGGTTGTGGGTGGAACAGATGCTTTTAAGCCTGCATCAAGACTAATAATGTACCGCACAGATATTGCAAGTCAACGACAATTTATACCTGACTTCAGTACCGAACCTGCCTTCTCTTTAACGGATTTCGACTTTGGAGGCTTTTATGACTCAAGCAAGAAACATTACAGATTCCAGCTTACAAGCTACATTCAGGATATCATTAAAGGTAAATTGAGACAATACGATACCTATATTGCGCCCGTCAGCACGGATTATAATCGTACGGCGGGTCCGGTGGTATCTGGAAGCACCGCAGGTAGAGCAGTGATTGGCAGCGGAAAATCAGGTTTGAGCTATCAGATGAAGCTAAGAATAATTTATAGTAAGATAAATTAAATAATTTCCTCCGACTCTGGATTTTACACAAGTAAATTGTTAGTTTCGATACTTTAATAACTCATAATTATGTGTGGAATAGTTGGTTATATCGGATACCGAGACGCTTGGCCTATTATTATCAAAGGATTACAGCGCCTTGAATATAGAGGGTATGATAGTGCCGGTGTTGCATTAATGAGCGATCATCTAAGTATTTTTAAAAAGGCGGGGAAAGTAAGTGATCTAAAGCAATCAGTTGAAGGTGAGAATCTGAGCGGGACACAGGGCATGGGACATACCCGCTGGGCCACCCACGGTGAACCATCAGACCGCAACTCACATCCACATACCTCTGGCGATAGCCGCCTAGCAATTATTCACAACGGCATTATTGAGAACTATTCCAGCCTGAAAGAGACTTTATTATCTAGAGGCCATATTTTTAAAAGCGATACAGATACTGAAGTCCTAATTCACCTTATTGAAGATATTCAGTTGCAAACAGGCCTTGATATCAGGGAGGCAGTTAGAATTGCCCTCGGTAAAGTGATTGGCGCATATGCAATTGTGATCATGGATAAGGACGAACCTGATGAGCTGATCGCAGCCCGTAAAGGAAGCCCAATGGTTTTGGGAGTTGGAGATGGAGAATATTTTATTGCCTCTGATGCTTCACCGATAATAGAATACACAAAAAATGTGATTTACCTGAATGATAATGAAATCGCCTTTATCAAACGGGATGAATTATTGATAAAGAATATTGATAATACTGTTCAGATCCCCTATATCCAGGAACTGGAATTAAAACTTGAAATGCTAGAAAAGGGCGGATTTGATCATTTCATGCTCAAGGAAATTTTTGAACAGCCAAGGTCGATCAAAGACTGTATGAGGGGCCGAATATATCCGGATGAGGGTTATGTTCAATTGGGTGGCATCCAAGAATACGCAGAAAAACTAAAAAATATTGATCGCATTGTAATTGTTGCCTGCGGCACTTCTTGGCATGCCGGACTGGTAGGAGAATACCTGATAGAAGAATATAGCCGGATCCCTGTTGAGGTTGAATATGCATCAGAATTCAGGTATCGCAATCCAATTATATCAGAAAAAGATATTGTAATTGCCATCTCCCAATCGGGAGAAACTGCTGATACTATGGCCGCTATTGAACTTGCAAAATCAAAAGGGGCAACCATTTTTGGAATTTGTAATGTTGTTGGTGCCTCCATACCCAGACTAAGCCATGCGGGTGTATATACCCATGCCGGGCCTGAAATAGGAGTAGCCTCAACAAAAGCATTCACGGCCCAGGTAACCGTTCTTACTTTGATGGCATTGTATATGGCACAACAAAGAGGTAAGATCACCCAAAGCAAAATGGTTCATCTCCTTACTGAACTTGATAATATTCCAGCACTCGTTGAAAAATGCCTTTTGTCAAATGACAGTATTAAAAACATCTCTGAAGCCTTTAAGGATGCCAGTAATTTTCTATTTCTGGGCAGGGGAAGCGGCTTCCCGGTAGCACTTGAAGGTGCGCTTAAGTTGAAAGAAATCTCATATATTCATGCAGAAGGATACCCTGCAGCTGAAATGAAACATGGGCCTATTGCTTTGATTGATGAAGAAATGCCGGTGGTATTCATCGCTACAAAAAACTCTTCTTATGAAAAAGTGATCAGCAATATCCAAGAAGTTAAGGCGAGAAAAGGCAGGGTCATCGCTATTGTTACCGAGGGTGATGTTGTAGTGAAAAACATGGCTGATTTCACGATAGAAATACCTGATGCTGATGAAATATTCCTGCCTCTTCTTGCTACTATCCCCTTACAGCTCTTATCATACCATATCGCTGTATTAAGAGGTTGTAATGTCGATCAGCCAAGAAATTTGGCAAAATCGGTAACGGTTGAATAGGCCCTATTTAGCAAAATAGATCATAATTGGGCAGAAAGTTCTTTGTTCAGTTAATGTTAATGAGGTATTTACAATTCCCCTCACCTCACCAATTATAGTGGTCAATTCTATTGAATTACAGTAATGCAAGGATTTTTATAGGTATTTTGTATTAAATAAAAACAAAGTATCATGACCAGCAGAATTCCATTTGTAATAGCCATACTCACACTCATTTGTGGAGTATTTATTTCAATTATTTTCGGAGTTAATGAAGACTTTTTTAAAGATAAGATTAAGGAAGGCTTAAGTAAAAATGAAAAGATCAACCTTATTAAGGATGCTGCAGAAAAGGACGTTTTTTTAAAGTCAGAGAGTGATAAAAACTGGCGATACTATCAAAGATTTCACTTTCATTCTACAGGTATAGGAGCAATGGTAATGGGTGTACTACTTTTTATTTCATTTTTATCAGCTCCGCAAAAATTAAAAAATATTACCTCTTATGCTATCGCTATTGGGGGATTTCTTTACCCATTCGTCTGGCTTTTTGCAGCCATGTACGGTCCTGAATTGGGCAGAGAGGTTGCCAAGGAAAAATATGTCGCTTTCGGGTATATGGGCGGGGTGTTTTTGCTAGGCTTGTTTTTGAGTCTTTTTATGGCTCTCAAATATCCATTCAAAACCATTAAATAATTTCAAAAACTATGCTCTATTTTTTAAGGATTTGATAGATTCTTCAATACCGGTAGTTTCTATTTTCTGAAGATAAGTACTTACAGAACGTACAAAACCGGGAAGCTGAGTCAAATCCGAACCCCATAATTTAATCTGAGAGAGTGCTATTGGCACAAGCTCATTTGATGTATATTCAGACCAAAGCCCTGAATAATATTCAGCATATTGATCTTCTATTTGGTATTGTTTGTCTGCTATTGTACCAAAATAACCTGTATCTACTTTTTTCCCCTTCATAAATCTTAAATAAGCCGCAAACCCAAACGCTATATACTCCGGAACTTTTTGGAACCTTTCATAATAACATAACAGAACTGGCACTACTCTCAATTGAAGCTTAAGTGTATAATTCATGCTAATGCTAAGCCATTGGTGACGAATGCTCGGATTCCGAAAACGATCCAGTACATTAGCCGAAAACTCTAAAGCTTTTTCCCGATCAATAGGATAAGGAATCCCCGGAGCTAATTCAGTCTTCATCAGATCAGCAATATATCCTGAAAGTAGCGTGTCATTCATAGCATCATGCACTGTTTCCAAACCTGCAAGAATGGCCACAGCGCATGTCAAAGAATGTGTTCCGTTTAATAGACGAAGCTTCAATTCTTTGTAAATACTGATATCCGGAGTAATCACTACATTGGAATCGACTCCACTAAATGAAAGAACTTTACTGATTCGTTCATCGCCTTCAATAGCCCACAAGGAATAAACCTCTGAAATAATGAATAGATCGTCCTGATATCCAAGTTCCTGTTCCAGACTATTCAGGGTTTTAACATCAGGTTTACCGGGAACAATCCTATCAACCAGAGTATTACAAAAAGTGCATGACTCAAACCATTGCATAAACTCCGCTTCCAACTGATTCTGTTTTGCAAGTTCTAAAACGATGTTTTTAAGCTTAAAACCATTTTCAGTGATTAATTCTGTAGGAAGCACTAAAAGACCTTTTTTTTGATCTCCATTAAATACTCTGTAACGGTGATATAAAACAGCTAGAAGCTTTCCGGGAAAAGACTTCGGAGTACCCTGATGAATGTTATCCTGAATAAGTACAATTCCGGATTCAGTAGTATTTGAAATAATAATCTCTAGTTCTTCTGATGCAGCTACATCCAATATTTTCTGCCATTCGGTTTTAGCACTCAACACTCTGCTTATCGCAGAACTAATAATATTCTCTTCAATCTTTTGAAGATTTTTAATTCCACGAATTCCAATGGTATAAAGTGAGTCTTGATCTTTAAAACTAGCAGTTCTTCCCTTTTCAGTGGATTTAACAAGCACCACACGTCCGTTAAAAATTCCCTGTTGGTTTGCTTTGTTTATAAAGTAGTCGGGCAGTCCACGCAGCAGCACACCGGTTCCAAACTGAAGGACTTTTTCAGGAAGATCAAAACTTTTAATCTCAGGAATACTGAGTTTTGAAGACGCAGCAATTCTTTTTAAATTCTCTTTATTTAATTTCATACAATCATGTGATAGGAAAATCCGGATTTTAATTAAAAACCAGAACCGATTACCTGTTATAAACTACTCTTCCCTTTATGATGGTAGTCTGAATGTTAATGTCTTCGTCAAAGAGAACGATATCCGCATCCTTACCCTTTACAAGTGAGCCTTTTTTATCATCTACATTCATAATTCTGGCAGGAGTAGCACTCATCATCCTGACTGCTTCCAACAGAGGAACATCTGCCAAATTAATCATATTTCTTACCAGACGATCAGTTGTAGCAACACTTCCTGCGAAACAAGAACGATCAGGAAGTTTGGCCACCCCATCCTCCAATATAACTTTTAAGCCGGTATGAATATTTCCGATAACACTTTCACCTTCCGGCATATTCGCTCCGCGAATAGCATCCGTGATTAGAGCAATCCTATCGGGGCCTTTAATTTTATAAATTAGTTTTAACAAGGGTGCCGGCAGATGGATACCATCTGCTATAATTTCTACATCCATGCCATCAATGAGAAAGGCGCTTTCTATTGCACCTGCATAGCGGAAAGCATTTCTTCTGCTGACACCGGACATACCCGAATAAAGATGTGTAGCTAAAGTATAACCATTTTCAAAGCCTTCAAGTACCTCTTCATAAATTGCGTCTGTATGTGCCAATGCTGGTAGGATACCTTTTGAGAGGAGATATTGAGCAAATGGAATGGCTCCTTCCAGTTCGGGTGCGGCACTCCAGCGTTTAATTGAATTGGAGTGGGCAATTACTTCCATATATTCCTCAGGGTCGGGGTTGCGAATGTATCTGGGATCCTGAGCTCCACGCTGATTCATAGCAAAATAAGGGCCTTCCAGATGCATTCCCAAGAATTGGGCACCATTGAAGTTCTTTTTATTTGCACTTTCATAAAGATCTAGTGTGTGGAGCAAATCCTTCTTTTCACTTGTTAGGGTAGTTGGCGACAATGAAGTTGTTCCAAAGCGGGCATGCGTTTCTGCGGCTTTTAAAAAGGCGGTTTCTGTGCCATCCATGAAATCATGCCCACCACCGCCATGAACGTGAATATCAATAAAACCAGGAGCGATATAGTTTCCCTTTGCATCAATCTCAAGCGCATCACTTATTTCTATATTTCCCTCCTTAACCTCTGTGATGATACCATCATTGACTAATACGGTACCGGATGAAATCGTACGGTAAGGGGTTAGAATTTTACCGTTAAATATTTTTAATCTTTTTGAATTCATTTTTTTCAGCGGTTTTTAGATTTAATTTTGCAAGAATCTTGACCTTGCCATTCAATGTCTTTTTACCTTAGAGTAGGTTTGCCATAAAGATATATTTGCAGGCATACAACTTTTTATTTTTTGTCTCATTGCACATCTAACATATTCTATCACTTATTTCCAAACCACATCATCGTTTTTTCTGACAGATCCGGCAGGGAAAGGATGTTTATCATTAAACGGATAAAGTACTTTTTGATCTTCAATGACTATCATTTTTTCATTAAGTGTTCCATCCGCATTCATTGACTTACTTAAATCGAGCCCAAGATGTTTGGCTAGGAATGGATAGGCGGCAGCACGTTTATTTTCGTCATAACCATGTTTATCATTTGGCAGATGGACATTTTCCACATTTTCGGGCTTACCAAGTAAACTGTAGATAAATTTTTCATGCGGATACTCTACATTCGGATTATTTTTGGTCCAATCGTCACCATCTGAAACCAACAGCATCGGACGTGGAGCAGCAAGTGCAGCTATCTCAACATTGTTAGTTTGAAAACCCGGACTTTTATGAATCGGCATTCCACTTTCACAAATACATCCGCCAAAAAAATGCGTAGAAACCATCACAACTGGAACCGAAACAGCAATACGATCATCAACAGCAGTTAGTAAAAATGATTGTGTGCCACCACCGGATGCACCCGTAACGCCAATCTTTTTAGGATCGGCTCCCATCATTAACAAAAAGTCAATGCCACGAATACTGTTCCATAGCTGCAATTTTAAGGCTTCAGGATGTTCATGAATCCATCCGAAGTCTCCCATCTGACCATAACCCACGGCATCATAAGCCCAAACCATAGCTCCCATTCTTGCCAGTGATGCAAACCTTCTTTGCGCATCTGTACGATAACGGCCCACATCTCCTTCTTTTGCCCAATGTCCATGGGTATTTAATATACCGGGGAGCATTCCCTTTACATTTGTTGGGGTATATAAGCTACCGGTAACATACACGCCCGGCAAACTCTCAAAAGCAATATTCTGTACCTGATATCCATCGAAAATTCGTTTTTCACCCATAATTGGATTCAGAGGAGTTTTGGCAGGAAATTTTTCAAGATCTGCACCTTTTAAAATATGCGCGCGAATCTCTTTTGCACGACTTTGCCAGGCTGTAGCAGTAGTATATAACATTCGCTCTTTTTCGAGAAATGATTTGCCTTCTTCTTCAGTCCAATAATTACC
>JBDNGV010000099.1:0-14816 GCA_041689125.1 Daejeonella sp. | reverse complement strand
CTTGTTACTGATGAAGTAACTGTAAACTATAAAGGCACCCTTACAGACGGGAAACAATTTGACAGTTCCTATGACCGCGGCGAACCTACTTCATTCGCTTTGAATCAGGTAATTCCAGGTTGGACAGAAGGACTACAGCAAATGACCGTTGGTTCAAAATATCGTTTTTTTATTCCGTATGCACTTGCTTATGGTGAGCGTGGCGCCGGCAAAGATATTCCTCCTTACAGTACTTTGATATTTGAAGTAGAGTTGATTAAGATTGGGAAGTAGAGGTATCTGGTAACTGTTGTCTGTTATCTGTTTGTCTGGTTGAATAGAGATGCTATAGAATATAATTTATTGTAATTAGCAAAGGTTTTCAAAAATTAATTTATCTCAAATGAACCAGAATTAAATCTCAATACTCAATACTAACTAATCAATACTAATTTCTAACTACTCAATACTCAATACTTTACTTCAGAAAATAGTCAAAAAACCTAAACGCCAATTCATTCGACTCAGGATTCGGGGTATGTTCGGGTCTGTTTGTCATAGCAACACGGTTTTTGTAGCCAAGTAAATTATTAACTGCAACTGTATGATTGAGTGGGATCCATCGATCTGCACGGTCTTCAGAACCCCCGGAAAGGAGAAATGGTCGAGGAGCCATCAGTGCATGTAATTCCTGAAGATTATAGCCTTCTGAAACAAATTTTGGATACAAACCTTTTGCCGGATTTTCTTTGGTAATCAGTCCTCTTTTTCGCCATGGCTGAGGATGATAACCCAGATACCAAGGTTCCCAGTAATTGATCGATTCTCGGGAGTCCTCGAAAACGATGCCCGGATCTGACCAAACTGCACAAGCAAATTTCTCATATAGACAAGAGGCAAACATTGCCCATTTTCCTCCGTAAGAATGACCCATAATACCAATCCGCTTGGAATCAACATTCTGAACTTTAGCCAGCACATTCCAAGCATTGGCAGCTGCGTAAGCTAGCATCGATAATGGCTGAACACTCGCATTTTGAATATCCGGGTAATAAAGCGCATAGGTTTTGGAATCAGTAGTTTCTGTTGTGCCTAAAGAAAGTGTCACAAATCCCTTTTTACAAAGCTGATAAGCAAAATCACGATCCGGAAGATCAGCTCTTCCCAAACCTGCTGCAGTTTCGGGCTCATAATAAACAGTTATAACTGCAGGCTTTTTCCCCTTGCCATCGGGAACCATAAGATAGCCATTGGTCTTCTGACCGGGGATCCAGCTAAATCTGACCCGATACCGAGTAAAGCCTTCCATACGGGTAGAATCCAGAATCTCTAGCTTTTGATTGGTTATGAGCGCAGGCCATTTGCCCATCATCCCATTCCAGCGATTAAGAATTTCCACTCGCCTCTTGTTCCAATCTGCAGGATTTTTCACCGGTCTACCATCATAAAATTTTAAAGGGGAACGATACGCACCAAATTGATCTTTAAACTGATCAGGAGCACTGAAGTACGGTACAATCTTCTGCCATGCCGACTCCTTATTTATTGTTTGTGCGGTAGTTTTTTGAAAAAGTAATGGAAGAAAAAATAGGATATGAACGATTCGCATGGATATAGTTTTCATCATCTATTTGAGATATTTTTCAAACCAATCGAGCATTTCAATCTTCATATCATCAGTAAATACATGCCCAGTATTTGGATAAATTATACTCTTAAACTTATCTTTTTCTTGATACAGAGAGTAAACGGTATCTAATTTTTTCTCGAGAGTTTTCATACCGCTTAGCGGTGATCCTGCATCACTGTCGCCGGTGAGAGCCAGAAACGGCCTTGGAGCAATGAGTCCCATGACCGCTTCAGTATCAAAGTGTTGCAACATACCGGGGACAAAATAATAAATCCCATGTGCTTTTAATTCTCTTTGTTCGATAAGTTCCTTGTATCGGGTAAAACAAGCTATTCCAACCACAACCTTTACCCTTTCATCTAGCGCAGCTAGCCACCAAGCTCTGGTACTTCCCATACTCATGCCCTCTACCCCAATCCTTTCTGAATCAATTTCTGGGCGTGTAACCAGATAATCCAAAGCGATCTGTTCATCCCTGATTTGCATTCCCCATAATGAACGACCAAACCACAGATTGATCTTAAAAGTTGAAGTCTCTTGATCAGGGCCTTTAGACTGGGTTTCAGGTTCTCCGGCAGGACCTGTACCACGGCGTTCTCCATTAAAATAACTGTCGATGGCCATTACCGCATATCCCTTCGAAATCAGTAAAGCCAAAACATCCTGTGCAGTACCCGAATTCGATCCGAAAACATTGTCTTTACTGCTGCCATGCCCATGCATTCCTAGAACAACGGGCACTTTGCCCTTAACATTCGTAGGTATAGCAAGGTATCCCGGAATCATACCATCCACTTCATTATCAATCAGAAATTTTTCAAGTATATATCCGTTCATCTGTTTTCTGAAAACAGTTTTTACTTTCAGATTCTTTGGACGTACAGGAATATCACCGAGCAAGCGCTGAAGCGTAGCAGCAACCTGAACTCTGTCATTTTTCCAAGCAGGCAATCCGGAAGGAAATTGAAAATCAGGATATTTCCATTTTTGATAATATTCCGAAACGCCTTCCCATGCGCTTTGTTCTTTCCAGAGTACTTCTTGTGCAGCTAAGGGCTTGGACACCCCGGATAAAAATAGGAATAGTAATAATAGACAAAGAAGGTTTGATTTCATCTGATATTCAATTTAGTTTGATAACTTCTCAACACTAATTAACATAAACTCGACATAATATTTAAAAATTACATACCTGCCTGCCGCAGGCTGGGAAACATAGCATTTCATAGCTGCTATCTTTTTAATAGAAACAGATAGCCTTGAAGCTTCGCTACAATCTATGTGAAGCTACAAACTATGTTTTGTTTCCTTTAAAGCATAATATAAGTCAAACTATGTATTAAAATATTGATCTTCAAATATTTATATGTTGTACTCACGTTAATTTATTAAAAATAAACTCTTATTCCTTTGCAGCTTCTGCAATAAGCTTTGCAGAAAGATCCTTTCCAAGGAATTTATCTATCAGATTATGTACGCCATAAAGCAATGGGGTCATTAGTATGGCAACAATGAACTTATATGTATAATTTACCAATCCTATCGCAGCCACCATCTGCCAACTCCAGTTATATTGCGGATTGAGGTAAAATGCTATGAAGATAACCACAAAGCTGTCAATCATTTGAGATACTAGGGTTGATCCAGTAGCTCTTAACCACAAAAATCGCTCGCCAGTAAGTTTCTTGATTCGATGAAAAAGAATAACATCAGCCATTTGACCGATAAGAAATGCGATGATAGAACCAGCAATAATCCACATCCCCTGCCCGAAAATTCCATTGAAGGCGGCGTTCATATTTACTGGTACCCCTTGAATGGTTTGATTGACCCAAAAATCGGATGGTACCAGATCCATCGCAAAACTAACAACAATAAAAGCGTAACTGATCAGAATAGAAGCCAGAATCGACAAAAAACGGACCTGTTTAACTCCGAAGTATTCATTGATTATATCTGTCATAATAAATATGAGTGGCCAGGTTACTACTCCTGCTGACATATTAAAAGAAAGATCCGGAACACCGAACATATCAATATTGAATTTATTAATTCCTAGAGAACCCTCAACCGTAAATATTTTAACCCCGATAAACTCAGCGAGAATTGCATTTGCAACCAGGAAAGTGCCCAGAATGAGAAAGAGTCTGCTTTCTTTGCTTCTATATGTCATTTATGTCTGTTATTTAAAATCAAAATAATAATTAAATATTGAAATTTATAAAACATTATAAATCAAGAATTTTAAAAATATCTAATTTAGACTTTAATATGCACTTAAAATCTAAATTACCAGAGGTTGGTACTACTATTTTTACTGTAATGTCTCAATTGGCATTAGAATATAAAGCCATCAATTTATCACAGGGCTTCCCTGATTATGAATGTTCACCCCAATTAGTTAAACTTGTAAATCATTACATGAAATCAGGGTATAACCAATATGCTCCAATGGCTGGCGTATATTCATTGAGGGAGTGCATATCCGAGAAACAGGAAAAACTTCATCAGGCAAAATATAATCCAGATACTGAAATAACCATTACCGCAGGTGGAACACAGGCCCTATTTGCCTCAATAGCCTGCGTTATTCAACCGGGTGATGAAGTAATCATATTCGAGCCGGCTTATGATTCATACACTCCTTGTGTAAGCCTCTTCGATGGAATAGTAAGATCAGTAGAACTTTGTGCTCCTGAATATACCATCAATTGGCAGGAAGTTCGGCAAATGATCAATGAAAAAACACGCATGATCATCATCAATACTCCTAATAATCCAACTGCGAAAACTTTGGTTGAAGAGGATATGGCAGAACTGATCAGTATTACAAAGGACAGCAATATCCTAATTCTGAGTGATGAAGTATATGAACACCTTGTTTATGACGGGAAAAAGCATCTGAGTGTTTCGGACTACCCTGAATTAATGGAGAGGAGTTTCATAACAGCATCATTTGGCAAACTTTTACATACCACAGGCTGGAAGGTAGGCTATTGTCTGGCACCTGAATGGCTAATGATAGAATTCCGTAAAGTCCATCAGTTTGAGGTTTTTAGTGTTAACTCTGCAGTACAATTTGCCATCGCAGATCATTTGTTAAACGAACGTAATTATTTGGAAATCAGTGATTTTTTTCAAACTAAGAAAGATTATTTTTATAACTTGATGAAAGAAACACGTTTTGACTTGCTTCCTTGTTATGGTTCATATTTTCAATCAGTACAATATAGTAGGATAAGCGATGAAGGAGATAGCGATCTGGCTAAAAGGATAATAAAAGAATTTGGAGTAGCATCAATACCCGTTTCAGCATTTTATCGAAAAGGTAATGATAATAAGGTTTTACGCTTTTGCTTTGCCAAAAAGCACGAAACACTCGAAAAGGCCGTTATCAAGTTAGCTAAAATTTAAGAGCAACCATATTAAAGCATTAACGTATGAATCTAAGTAAATGAATACGCTAAAAATTACAACCTTTCAGGCTTACCTGTTTTGGGAGAATATTGATAAAAATCTTCAGAATCTCGGGCTGAGACTTTCCTCTATTCGTGAAAAAACCGACCTAATTGTGCTTCCTGAAATGTTCAGCACCGGCTTTTCAATGAATCCTGAACTGCTGGCCGAAGAGATGGACGGAAAAACAATGAAGTGGATGCTTCAGCAGGCAAAAAAGTTTGGAAGTGTAATAACAGGCAGTATCATTATTAAAGAGGACAATAAATATTTTAATCGGCTTATTTGGATGCGCCCGGATGGCTCTTATGAATATTATGATAAAAGGCACCTTTTTGGTTTGGGCGAAGAGGATCAGCACTATTCTACCGGAAATAAAAAACTCTTTGTTGAATTGCATGGCTGGAAAATTTGTCCGATGATCTGTTATGATCTACGCTTCCCTGTATGGCTGCGCAATAAAAATGAAGAATATGATATGCTTTTAATTGTAGCCAACTGGCCTGAACGCCGTTCCCTTCATTGGCGATCACTAATACCGGCAAGAGCAATAGAAAATCAGGCCTTTGTCGTAGCTGTAAACCGGGTAGGGCACGATGGCAATGAAATTTATCATTCCGGCGACTCAATGTGCATAGATCCTAATGGTAAAGTGATCTATTATAAACCCAATGATGAGGATCTTTACACTTTTTCAATTAACAAGGAAGATCTCAATGCTGCCAGGGAGTCCTTTCCATTCCTGAAAGATGCAGACAAATTTAAATTACTCGGCGACTAAGCTTGCCGGTATATTCGAACAGAATTATTTTTCATCAATAAGACGTTTCCTGCAATCTTCTAGCCGTGCTTTTTCTGTGTCAGAAAGCTCTGGCATTTTCATTTTCATTTCTTTAAATGTATCAACTATGATTTTGCTAATTGCGATTCTGGTAAACCACTTCTTATCGGCCGGTATAACAAACCATGGCGCATAATCTTCAGTAGTAGCATTAATCGCGTCTTCATAAGCATTCATGTATTGATCCCACTTTTCCCTCTCATCAATGTCGGCTGAAGAAAATTTCCAATTCTTTAATGGTTCATCAATCCTTTCAAGAAACCTCTTTTTTTGTTCCTCTTTTGAAACATTCAAAAAGAACTTTAAGATAACTGTACCATTCTTATAGATGTGTTTTTCGAAGTTTCGAATACTTTCATACCGATTTTTCCAAAATGAGGAATTGATATCCTTCACGCTATTAATTCCTTCAATTCCTTCATTAAGAACATATTCCGGACGAACTTTACAAACCAATACATTCTCATAATGAGAACGGTTGTGTATCCCGATTCTTCCACGTTCAGGCAAGGCCTTAGAGTGGCGCCAAATAAAATCATGATCCAGTTCTTCAGCATTGGGTTGTTTAAAACTAAATACCTGACAACCCTGTGGATTTAACCCACTCATGGTATGTTCAATTGCACTATCCTTTCCCGCAGCATCCATTGCTTGAAATATAATTAATAAGGAATTTTTATTAAGCGCATACATCTCCTCCTGCAATGTGTCCATCTCATCCCTTAATTCATTTAGCAAAATAATTGCCTCATCCTTTTTATAATCTCCAGAAAATTCTGGATCATGATCCTTGAGACTAAAAGGTTTGCCATTAGCAATCCTGAATTGGTTAATTAAATTATCCATAGAAAAAACTTTGCAAGCAATTTAAAACATTTTTTGACCCATTATCGTTAATTTGGCAATGTTTAGAATTTCCGAGAAATTTAAAGCATATTAAATCCGATTTCCTCATATTTACCCTATGTTCAGAAGAATTAAAAACAAGCCTCTTCGTTATTTTGCAATAGCTTTTTATTTAATTATTCTATTTTTCTCTGCCTTAGAACTTAACTTTTTGTGGTTGTTTGGATATTCACCTTCCATAAAAGATATTAAAACTCCGAACATAAATATCGTCTCAGAACTTTTTACTGCTGATGGTAAACTGATTGGTAAATATTACATAGAAAACCGTACACCGGTCGAATACGATAGTATATCTCCGGCAGTGATTGATGCTTTAGTTGCAACAGAAGATGTCAGATTTTACCAGCATAGCGGTATTGATGTGCGCTCTTTGATCTCAAGTACGATATCTACTGCTACTGGCGACCGTCGGGGAGCCAGTACGATTACACAACAACTTGCAAAAAATCTTTACAGTACCCGAAACAGAAAATCTCAGGGACTCATAAAATACATTCCAATTGTAAGAACAGTAATTTTTAAGTTAAAAGAATGGTTAACTGCTTTCAAACTGGAAAACTACTATTCTAAAAATGACATCCTGACACTTTACCTCAATACCGTACCTTTTGGCAACAATACATTCGGAATAAAGACTGCTTCAAAGCGATATTTCAATAAATCGGTTAACAGACTTCAGGTTGAAGAAGCGGCACTTCTTGTCGGTATGCTTAAAGCAACTACCACATATAATCCAATCCGAAATCCTGAAAAGGCACTTGACCGCCGGAATACGGTATTGAGTCAGATGGAAAAATATGAATATCTGAATGCATCAGAGTTTAAAAAGTATAGTCAAAGGCCACTTAAACTAAATCCGGGAAGTCTAGATGAAGGTAGTGATGGAGGATCCTATCTAAGATCGGCTGTGTCAAGATATCTCGAAAAATGGTGTCAAGACAATGATTATGATCTGTATAGCGACGGACTGAAAATTTATACCACCATCGACTCCAGAATGCAAAAGTATGCAGAAGAAGCTGTGAACAGCCATATGAAGTTACTGCAAAGAAGATTCGAAAATGTCTGGGGAAATGAAAATCCATGGCGAACAGCAGATGGGAAAGAAATTCTTAATTTTCCTGAAAATGCGGCACAGAGGCTTCCACATTATGACTTTCTTAAGAAAAGATTCAATAGTAATCCTGATTCAATAAATTATTATCTGAACAGATCAAAAAAAATGAAGGTATTTAACTGGGACGGAGAGAAAGAAGTACAATTCTCAACAATAGATTCCATTAAATATTATGCAAAAATCTTGAATACTGGGATGATGACTTTGGATCCATTCAACGGGCATATCAAAGTTTGGATTGGTGGAATTAATCATAAACATTTCAAGTACGACCATGTAAATCAGGCCAAAAGACAGGCAGGATCAACATTCAAGCCCTTTGCATACCTTGCTGCGCTCGAAGCTGGAATGAATCCATGTGATAAATTTACAGATGAGGCGGTGAGAATTCCATATACTTTCAGAGGCAAAACAGAATACTGGGAACCAAAGAATGCAAATTATAGTTTTTCAGGCAGGCAAATGTCCTTACGCTGGGCCATGGGCAAATCAGTAAATTCAATTACAGCACAAATTACTCAAAAGGTTGGTGCTCAGAATGTGGTAAAATATGCGAAGGCATGTGGAATCGAAAGTGACCTTAAAGCTGTTCCTTCGGTTAGTCTGGGTCCAAATGATGTCAGTGTTTTTGAAATGGTAAAAGCTTATGGGACGTTTTTAAATAAAGGAGTTAGAACAGAGCCAATTCTGGTAGAAAAGATTACGGATTCTGAAGGAAACCTAATAGAAGAATTCAAGGCTGAGCAAAAAAGAACACTTACTGAAGAAATAGCTTGGCTGATGATCTATATGCTTAGAGGAAGTATGGAAGAGCCGGAAGGGACCTCGCAAGCACTTTGGGAATGGGATCTTTGGAAAAATAATAATCAGATAGGTGGTAAAACCGGGACATCCTCTGATTATGTAGATGGCTGGTATATTGGTGTTACTAAAGATCTTGTAACCGGAGTATGGGTTGGAGGCGATGAGCGAAGTGTTCACTTTAAAACATCTCAGACTGGAGAAGGATCAAGAACTGCTCTACCAATCTTTGGAAAATTTATGGAAAAGGTTTATAAAGATGCCTCACTGGGAATTAAACCAGGTCCCTTCCCTAAACCCGGAGTAAAAATTACCAGAGAATACCAATGTGAAACTGTTTACAGCCGACCGGATACAGCAACTATAGACTCAACATTTATAGATTCCTTATATATTCCTTTTGAGTCGCCTGATACAACTGAAAGCCCGAATGTAAACCTTAGGAGCACAGTAAGCCCTAAAGTTCAGGAGAATAAAGGGACACAATCGCAAGAAAATAAGCAACCGGTAAGCCCGAAAAATGAAGCACCTGTCGAAGCGCAAAAAACAAGAAAAGAGATTAGAGAAGAACGCAGACAGAATAAAGCAAAGCAAAACAATTAATTTATGATTTTCTAAGCTGATTTTTTGATACTCTGGAAATCAAAATCATTAATTTTACGTAGTTTAGAAAAACTCTATTTCATTATAATAATATGAGAGAACGTAGTATTTGTCGAAAAACACCATCATTCTGGCTTATCATAACCTTATTTACCGCCATTTTATTTAGTGTCGCTACAGACGCAAAGGCACAATATTTTGGACAGAATAGGGTCAGATACAAGAATTTGAAGTTTAAAGTATATGAAACCCCACATTTTGACTTGTATTATTATCTAAAAAACGATAGTCTGGTTCAGCGATTTGCAAAAGAGGCAGAGGTTTGGTATGAACTGCACCAACAGGTTTTTAGGGATACTTTTTTAAAGAAGAATCCTTTCATTCTTTATTCAAATCATCCCGATTTTCAGCAAACTACAGCTTTAATGGGTGAGGTTGGAGTAGGAACAGGCGGTGTAACTGAAGGTATGAAGAATAGGGTAATAATGCCAATTTCACAGTTAAATCACCAAACAAGGCATGTTTTAGGTCACGAACTTGTGCATGCTTTTCAATATCATTCCTTGATAGAAGGCGACTCAACCAACCTTGAAAATATTGGTAATTTACCTTTGTGGATGGTAGAAGGTATGGCGGAATACCTTTCGGTAGGTAAAGAAGATGCTTATACCTCTATGTGGATGCGGGATGCATATCTGAATAAAGATATCCCCTCCTTAAGAGATCTGACAACTTCTAATAAATACTTCCCATATCGATATGGACAGGCATTCTGGTCGTACATTGGTTCTACTTACGGTGATACGGTCATTGTCCCATTGTTTAAAGAAACTGCTAAATATGGTTATGAAATGGCCATCCGAAGAACTTTTGGATATGACGAAAGAACATTATCCAGTCTTTGGAAAACAAGCGTTGAGAATACATACAGGCCATATCTTAAAGACACTGCTCAAACTCCAATTGGGAAAATGATTATTAATGACAAGAATGGTGGTTCAACTTACAATCTTGCGCCGGCAATTTCCCCTGATGGGAATTATGTGGCTTTTCTATCAGAACGTGACTTGCTGAGTATTGATCTCTTTCTTGCTGACGCTCATACCGGCAAAATCCTGAAAAAATTATCTAGTAAGGCAAAAAGTGGGCATATTGATGAATATAATTTTATAGAATCTGCGGGTACATGGTCACCAGACAGTAAAAAGTTTGCATTCAGTGCATTTAGTGCCGGGGTAAACAAACTTCTAATTGTTGATGTTTCAAGCGGTCGTGTAATTTCAACAGAGGCTATGGGCAAGGTCGAAGAATTTAGTAATATCACTTGGTCACCGAATGGCGATGACCTTGCATTTTCGGGTATGGTAGAAGGACAGAATGACCTATATCAGTTTAATATTCGCACAAAGGTTCTAACACAATTAACCAATGATAGATACTCAGATTACCATCCAAGTTATTCAAGAGATGCACGCAGTATTGTGTTTAGTACCGACCGTACAACTTATGATAAATCAGCAATCGGAGTAGATATTACTTTAAACTTGGCTGTATTGGATATTGCCAGCAAAACCATTACTAATCTGCAAGTTTTTGACGGAGCTAATAACCTGAATCCTCAATTTTCCGGAGATAATAGGAGTATTTATTTCCTATCCAATAGAGACGGTTTTAGAAATCTGTACCGCTATTCATTAAGGGGTCAGAGTGTTGAACAATTAACAGATTATTTTACAGGGATTAGTGGTATAACCGAATACTCCCCCGCCCTAAGTGTTTCTAATAATGATGATATTTTATATTCCTATTACAGGGCTCAAAAATACACTATTTATAACGCAAGGGCCAGCGACTTCAGACCAAAGAAAATTGGTATTCAGGATATAAACTTTGATGCTGCAAACTTACCTCCTGCAAGGTCTGTTGGTGTAAATATTATCAATGCTAACCTAAATAATTTTGAGCGCTTCGAAAAAATATCTCCAGATTCGATACGAACGATTGCATATAAGCCAAAATTTAAACTTGATTACCTTTCAAGCAATGGAGTTGGAGCTTCAGTAGGAAGATTCGGAACCGGCCTTGCAAGTGGTGTTCAGGGTGTTTTCAGTGATATACTTGGCAGGAATCAAATCTTTGCTACAGCGGCAGTGAATGGCGAGATCTATGATTTTGGAGGTCAGGTGGCCTATGTTAATCAGCAAAGCAGAATTAACTATGGCGCGGTTGTTTCACATATACCTTTTGTAACTGGGCAGGTATCTGCAGAAATACAAAATCTTCCGGGTGTCGGGCAAACTTTCGTGGAAAATTTTGATATGATCCGAACCTTTGAAGACCAGATATCTATATTTGCATCCTATCCATTTTCAAGAAATCATCGTTTTGAAGCAGGTAGTGGTATTTCAAGGTACAGTTACCGAATAGACAGATTTAGTAATTATTACGATAATAGAAGTGGCTTCCCGATCGGTTCAGACAGGAGAAAACTTTCGAGGGACGAAGCAACAGCATTTTATGGTGTATTTTTTGACCCTTTTACCACTATACAGTTAAACGCCGCCTTTGTAGGTGATAACTCGTTTTCAGGAATGACTGCCCCGCTAGATGGTTTCCGTTATAGACTGGGGGTTGAAAATTTCCAAGGCGATTTTAAACTGAATGCAATAACTGCAGATGCAAGAAGATATGTAAGGTTAAAGCCAATTACTATTGCAGGTAGAATTTATACTTATACTCGTATAGGCCCAGATGAAGCGCGGCTTTTTCAAATGTTTGCAGGTCAGGGATTTCTGATTCGCGGTTATGACGCCAATTCATTTTACAGGCAGGGAGCAGCCAACACACCCGGAACAGGAGAATTTGATATCAATCAATTAGTGGGTACACGTTTAGCTGTAGCAAATTTCGAATTTCGTCTTCCATTTACTGGTCCAAAAAAATTAGCAGCAATAGAATCTAAGTTTCTCTTTTCAGATTTGAACGTGTTCTTCGATATAGGACTTGCATATGACAACAATTCAAAAGTGGCTTTCCGCTCAACCCCGCGGACTGTTAATGGATACCTAGAGCGGATTCCGGCGATGAGTACAGGTATATCACTCAGAGTAAATGTACTTGGATACTTTATTTTAGAGCCTTATTATGCGATACCTTTCCAAAGAAAAGATATTAGTTTAGGGATATTTGGTTTAACCTTCGCACCGGGATGGTAAATATTTAAAAGCGGCCTTTAGAGCCGCTTTTTTTGTATTAAAGAAAACTTTATCAGATACAAATTCGTAAATATCTATACTCATAAGAAGAAATCAATTCAAATATTTTCTTACAATTATTAAGATGAACAAGATGAAATCATTATACGGTATTGCCATATTACTAATGTTTGTATCAGCAACAAGTTGTGGACAAACAAATCCTAAAAGCAAAACTCAAAATACCAATGCTTTGAAATTCCCTATTCAGAAATCAGAAGCAGAGTGGAAAAAAGTACTAAGCCCCATTGGCTTTGAAGTGATGGTAAACCGGGGAACAGAACCTCCATTTCGCAATCCTTATAATGATAACCATCAGAAAGGTATCTATGTTAGTGCAGCAACAGGCGAACCACTATTCAGTTCTGATGATAAATTCGAATCCGGTAGCGGCTGGCCGAGCTTTACAAAAGCTATTAAAGCAGGTGCAATAGCCGTAGTTACTGATAACAGTCATGGAATGGTTCGTGATGAAGTAATCGAAACCAAAACCGGTCTTCACCTTGGTCATGTATTTGACGATGGCCCAAAAGACAAAGGTGGAAAACGCTACTGTATGAACTCGGCAGCACTAAAGTTCATTAAAAAGTAATCAAGAAAGATTTCTCACAGAGGTATTCATCGATTGAATGCCTGAAACTAAAATCTGTTCAAAATCTAGGCCGATGGTTAGGTCTATCCAATCTGGGTTCACAGACCTGATCACTCTATCCTTCTGAATACGAGTAAATTTACTAATATGTTTGAACCGATCCATCGCAAGTGTCTCGGAACTTAATTCCTCAAAATAAACCAGCCTGGTTAATTGCTGTCCGGCATCAAAAAATAAATTTGGCATCTGCCTGTAAAAACTCATAGTCTTCATCAGGTCAGAACTCATCCCTACGTGGATACAACTGCGGTTACGGTCAGTAACTAAATAAACAAATTTTCTGGTCTTCATGGCTGGTTTAATTAGGATCGGCATATATTAAAAATTAAATTTTTTGTTTTGAAAATATTTACTAATTTTATGAGCATAAAGTTACTAATATTTTTAGTATTTCAAAATTTATTTTAAAATGGCAAACATTTCTTCAAATCTGAAGTACCTCCGCAAGAAAAAAGGACTTACACAGCAGCAATTTGCTGACACTCTTGAAATTAAACGCTCTCTTGTTGGAGCTTATGAAGAGGATCGAGCTGAGCCTAAATATGAATTACTTAAGAAATTCGCGGAATTTTATGAACTATCCATGGATGAACTCATCAATGATCGCATTGATGACCGCTGGAAACCTAAACCAAAGGGAGATCCTGCCAATATCAGAGTTTTAAGTATATCTGTTGATAGCCAAGATAGGGAGAATATCGAGTTGGTACCTGTAAAAGCGAGTGCAGGATATCTAAATGGATATGGGGATCCCGAATACATCAGTGAATTACCAAAATTTCATTTACCAATGTTCCGCCAAGGGACATTCCGTGCATTTGAAATTAAAGGTGATTCGATGCTTCCACTTCAATCGGGAACAATTGTAGTAGGCGAATATCTTAGCAACTGGAATGATGTAAAACCGGGCGATACGTATGTGGTAATCAGCAAAAGCGATGGTATCGTATATAAAAGAATAGGAAACAGGGTAAAAGAAAACAAGACGTTAAAACTTATATCAGATAATCCGGTTTACGAACCCTATACCATTCAGGCAGATGAACTACTGGAAATATGGAAAGCCAAGGCTTATATAAGTACCAACTTTCCTGAACCATCACCTGAGCCAACACTTGAAACCCTTACCAATATGGTCTCGCAAATGCAGAAATCAATCTCAAATCTCGATAAAAATCGTAATTAACATAATTTAACATTTCCATTTTAAACTATTGGTCATTAAAACTATCTATCTAATTAAATAAACACATATAGATATGAAGAAGTTATTGATCATTACAGCCCTATTTGTCGGAATTATCACTACTAGCGATGCTCAGGATACTACACAGAGAAGGAGACCTCAGGGTAATGGACCACAAGGTCAGCGGTCTGCACAAGAAATGAAAACTCCTGAAGAGCGAGCAAAAATGAGTGCCGATGCTTTAGAAAAAAGATTAAATCTTAGTCAGGAGCAAAAGGATAAAGTATATGCCTTAAATTTGGAACGCGCAGAGAAAATGGATAAACTCCGGAAATCTGAAAAGGATATGAGAAAGTCCCAGATGGAAAAGCGAAAAGTAATTATGAAT
>JBDNGV010000098.1:0-4741 GCA_041689125.1 Daejeonella sp. | reverse complement strand
GGCTTACCTGATACTCTTTGCCAATTTCCCAAACCGTAGTCAGGTTCTTTTCGACTTCGTCGACTTTAGCTTTTTTAAAGCCCTCACTAAAATACCGATTGATACGCACATCTTTGTTTTGATTTGCTAGTTGTTCTGGTTTTGCCATCGTTTTTGAGTTAAATGTTGATTCGAAAACGGTCAAGCTATTTCAGGCCATCATAGTTATCAGGAATTTATTGGTTCATTGTAGGAGTGTAATTCATAGTCTGAATATTTAATTCTCAACTCTCTATGACTAGTGTCCGATAAAGATTTTATATTTCGACCCCGAAGGTGGTCGTATATTTACAGAGGATCATATTTCGCTGAAAAATCGACCCCGAAGGTGGTCGTATGTGGGAACTTTGAATACATACGACCGCCTTCTGGGTCGGGAAAAAGGTTAAATGGAATTTACTATAAACATGTGACCACCTCCGGGGGCAAAGTAATGATATTTTACGCTGGGACTTGCTTTTTGAGAATTGGACAGAATCATTCCTCCAAAGGGGTATAACCATGTTTTAACAGGAAACACAATTTTAACCGGACAGTAATGACTTTCCATCTCAATTCTCAACTTATTAAAATTCCATCTCAAATAGTTCCCCAATATTTTTCTTCAGTTTCTCCTTTACTTCCTCCATATCAATCGAATGACCTAGCTCCCTCTCCATTGAAGTCACATCTTTATCATCTATCCCACAGGGAACAATATTTTTAAAATAAGATAAATCAGTATTGACATTAAATGCAAGTCCGTGCATGGTTACCCAACGACTGCACCTCACCCCCATTGCGCAGATCTTTCTTGCGCGATCATTATCCGCATCCAACCAAACTCCTGTGTATCCTTCATATCTTCCACTAGGTATATCATAATCTTTAAGGGTCATAATCACAGCTTCCTCAAGAGTACGCAGATAGAGATGGATATCAGTAAAAAAATTGTCCAAATCAAGTATCGGGTAAACCACAATCTGACCCGGACCATGATAAGTAATATCACCGCCCCTATTAATTTTATAATACCTTGCCTGTTTATTCACTAATTCTTGCTCATCAAGTAGTAGATTTTCGGGCTTACCGCTCTTACCAAGTGTATAAACATGAGGGTGTTCTACGAAAATGAGATGATTTGTTACCGAATTATTTGTATTGTTATTTCTGTTTAGTGTTTTCGCCTGAACAGTCTCTGCAAAAACCTGCTCTTGCCTATTCCATGCCTGCTGATAATTAAGTAAACCCCAATCCTGATAGATGACTTTTTTATTCTTCATGATCATCGTTTGAAACAAATCCGATCATATATCCATCAAATTTCTCGTAATGCACCCTAAATTTCCTTGGACGAACACCTATGTTCAGCATAGCCTCAAAAGCCCCACTGCCTTCATATTCAAATGGCTCCAGTTTGATATGCTCCAGAAAACTGATATTCTTTTTACCATGAAGCTTATAGATAGCTTCCTTTGCACACCAGGTAACGTATAGCTGATCAATTCGATCCCTGTCCTGAATAAAACCAAGTTCATCCTTACTCAAGAACTTATGGGCAATCCGCTCGATCTTATCTTTAACAAATTCGATGTCTATTCCTACAGCCCTATTCTTACTTACCATAACTGCAGCATAATCATAGGAATGGCTAAGTGAAATATGGTGCGGAAAATTACTTAAGTATGGTTTACCGCTTGAATCTACCTTACAATCTATATAATTGTCAGTCTCCATCATCCTACGAAGCAAGACACGGGTACTTAGCCAATGCATATTACGCTTGCCGTTATTAAGAGTATTCAGATAAGACAATTCGTGTTCTTTTAACTGTAGCTGAGCTAGTAATTCATCTGCACTTTCTTCGATCTTCCAGATTGCAAAAGATGTATTGTCGTCAATTTCTCGGTGATAAGCAAGTGCCATTCTTAAAAATAAAATACCTGCAAAATTATCTTAAATTAATCATAATTTAGTCCAAATCTTATGCTTATTTATGATACTTTCTGATAAACTCATTCTAGAAGAAATTGAAAGAGGAAATATAATTATAGAACCCTTTCAAAAGGAGTGCTTAGGTACCAATTCTTATGATGTTCATTTAGGGAAATACCTAGCAACATACAGAAACAGGGTTTTAGACGCTAAACTTCACAATGAGATCGACCATTTTGAAATCCCAAAAGATGGTTTCGTACTCCAACCCAATACCCTGTATCTCGGAGTTACTTTGGAATATACCGAAACTCACAAACATGTGCCATTTCTGGAAGGAAAATCAAGTACCGGAAGGCTTGGTATTGACATCCATGCAACTGCAGGAAAGGGTGATGTAGGATTCTGTAATACATGGACACTGGAAGTATCATGCACACAACCAGTAAAGATCTATGCCGGCATGCCTATCGGACAATTAATCTATTTCGTAGTTGATGGAGATGTTGAGACCATGTACAATACAAAAATCAATGCCAAATACAACAATAAGACTACAAAACCCGTTGAAAGCATGATGTGGAAGAATTCTTTCTGAGCATTAACAAGAAAATAAATCGTATATTATATTAACAAAGCCTCCATTTGAAAACTGAGGTTAATATTTTTAAAAGCGCCAATTTACCGGGTCTAACTCGGAACAAATTTACATCGGAATTAGATTTTTTATTCAGTACCATTCCCAATGAAAAAGTATTTCATTATCATATTTTCTATGCTTTTCTCAGCGATAATGCTGGGTTTTATTATAGATGATGAGCCTTTAAAGAAAATCCTTGCTCAGATTGAAAAATTCAGATTCCAATTCCCACAGGAGAAGGTTCATTTACATCTTGACAAACCATATTATGCGATTGGTGATAATATCTGGTTCAAAGCATATGTAGTTGACGCTGAGAAAAATGAATTATCTACCTTAAGTAAGATACTTTATGTAGAATTGATCAATGACAAAGACTCGATTAAGAAGTCTCTGAAAATACCTTTAGGGATGGGATTAACCTGGGGTGATTTTACCCTTACGGATTCATTGAGAGAAGGCAATTACCGAATAAGGGCTTATACAAGTTGGATGCGAAATTTTAGCGAAGAATACTTCTTTGATAAAACCATCACTATAGGTAATTCTATCTCAAATACAGTATTAACTCAGGTTGATTATACTTACAGTAAAGATCCGCGCGGACAAAAGGTATCAGCAAGAATCAATTATAGTGATATGGCCGGCAAACCGCTCGCTAACAAAGAGGTTAGCTATCATGTTGATCTGGATTTCAGAAGTATTCTGAAAGGAAAAGGCATTACTGACGCTATGGGAAATATTCAGGTCAGTTTTGTGAATAATCAGCCCTTCGTATTAAAGTCAGGGAGAATTAGTACGAATATCCGTCTCGATGATAAGAATAGTGCAAATAAAAATTTTCCGATTAAATCAACATCCAATGAATCTGTTGTACAATTCTTTCCTGAAAGCGGGGATTTGATCAATGGTATCAGTTCAAGAATAGGGTTTAAAGCAGTAAGTTCAGATGGTCTTGGAATCAATGTAAGCGGATATATCAGCAATCAAAATAATGTCCGTATGGCTGATTTTAAATCGGAACATGCAGGAATGGGGCATTTTATATTAATACCTGAAATTGCTGACAACTATACTGCACATATTACCTTTGAGGATGGATTAGTGAAGACTTATCCACTACCAAAAACAAAAGCAATTGGATATGTTTTATCTGTGAGTAATACAGACAAAGATGATCTTAAAATCAGGATATCAACAACCGAGGCTGTAAAATCTGATGAAGAAATTACGCTTATTGCACAAACCAATGGACAGGTACATTTCGTTTCAAAGAACAAGCTTACTTCAAGTTCATTCAATTCAAGTATCTCTAAGAAACGTTTCCCGACTGGAATACTACAGCTGACACTCTTTTCTGCTCAAAATGAACCCCTTGCTGAGAGACTTGTATTTATCAATCATTCTGACTTTTTGCAAATTGATCTTAGCAGCAACAAGCCAGTGTATAAAATAAGGGATAAGGTCAAACTTACATTGGATACCAAAGACCCACAAGGTAAACCAACAGTGGGGAGCTTTTCTGTTGCAATCCTAGATGAGTCAAAAGTACCCTTTAATGAAGCCGATGAAACCACAATTATGTCAAACCTACTTCTCAGTTCAGATTTGAAGGGTTTTATTGAGCAGCCTCACTACTATTTTGATGAAGTAAATGAAGATAAAATCAGGCAGCTGGATATCTTATTGCTCACTCAGGGCTGGCGGCGATTTGAATGGAAAAATATTCTGTCAAACAATTATCCAGCAATAGTTTATCAGCCAGAAACCAATCTGCAGATTAGCGGCAAGGTAACCACAATGGCAGGCAAGGCTGTAGTAGGGGGGAAGGTTACATTATTCTCTGCTTCTGGGGATACATTTATGCTAGATACCTTAACCAATGAAAATGGAGAATTCAGATTTGATAATCTCTATTTTAATGACAGTACGAAATTCGTAATCCAAGCAAGAAATGAGAAAGACAGAAAAAATGTAGAAATTTTTCTCGACAGAATTCCGGAACAATTGGTTACAAAAAACAAGAACGAGCCTATGTTAGAGGTAAATGTTAACCGCTCCATGCTCCCCTACTTAAAGAATAGCCGTACTCAGTTTGATGAGCTCAGAAGATATGGTATGATTACAAGAAACATCCTTCTTGATGAG
>JBDNGV010000097.1:0-3303 GCA_041689125.1 Daejeonella sp. | reverse complement strand
GGTGTTGGTTTTACTCCTGTATAATAGAGATAATATTTATCATTTGCATAAAGGATATTGGGTGTAAATGTCGCCTGTGAATCAAATGTATTCTTTTTTCCCAGGCCTAAGATCTCTCCACCTTCTTTCCAGGTGTATCCTTCATCTCTGGAGGTAGCATACCAAAGTGTCCCCCAATAACCGGGACTGGTACCATATACTTTGGTATAGTAAATGTAATAAGTATCTCCTATTTTTATTACATCACTTGGATCTCGTCTTGTACAGCCTTTTTCATGACCTATACCAGGTAACGAATCATATCTAAATTCAACCTTCTCAAATTTTTCTCTCAAATATTTTATTTCCTGACCTTGAACTGATCTAAGGCTAATAAGCATTGCTAGTATTAAAAAAGTATTTTTCATTTTAACTGCTTTAATATTTTATTGAATAAATGAAATCAAATCGTGATTTATGGATTAGCATTTAAGTTTATCGAATCATTTTATAATATTGAAGTTAAACAAGATATTAAATAATATATAATTTTTTGACTGTAAGTCCATGGCCTACAATTCTATATTAAAAGAAGTTGAATGTTGATGTTATTTAGCTTTATAAGTAACGATTCTCGGCTTGCAGCAAACAGGGTTTTTAGCACTACAATGTCTTGTTTAGAAGGACGTCATCTCCCACTTCGGCAAGCCGATGTTGTTGGCTTGCAGTATTACCCCCCCCCTGTCCTGTAGAGTTAAGCGCAGCGTCTCTACGGATTATTCAATAAAAAAGAGTCTTCAGACTCGCTTACAAAAAATATTTTTTTAATCAACCATTAACGGTTTAATAATTTGCTTTATAAATATTGAGTTTTTAAAAATAAAGTGCTCCCAAAGACACATTGAACCTAGTTATTGTATCATTCCTAGCGTATAAGCGTGACTCCCAATTGACTAGTGTTCGATAAAGATTTTATATTTCAATCCCGAAGGTGGTCGTATGTGGGAACTTTGAATACATACGACCACCTACGGGGTCTGGAAAAAGGTTAAATGGAATTTACTATAAACATGTGACCACCTTCGGGGTCAAAGTAATGATATTTTATTCTGGGGCTTGCTTTTTGAGAATTGGACAGAATCATTCCTCCAAAGGAGCATAAGCATGTTTTATTTGGAAACACAATTTTAACCGGAAAGTAATGCTCCCGATCTGACTATTTTATATTGAATGGGGGCTGATTTAAATAATATATTATCAAGGAGGAGTCTGAAGACTCCCCGTCATTTGACTATCCGTAGAGACGCTGCGCTGAAACTGTACAACAGCTAATATCTGTTGTATTAGAAAATCAATTTTCGTAATCGATGGAAAACTGTACAACAGCTAATTATTGTTTACTTACCAATCAATTTTCGTAATCGATAGAAACTCTACACCGTGACTGATGTATTCGCCGTGCTTTCGCCTAAATAAATTCGCAAGTCTGCAATTTCCGACTTGCGAAATCACCTAAACGAGCGGAAAGTAGATTTCGTCAGTCACTTTCTGGAGAAGCGAAGACGAATTTATCAAGCTTAACGCCTAAGTAAATTCGCAAGTCTGCATACCCATACTTGAAATCACATGACAGAGTGGAATTAGATTTTGTCTTCGTCAGCAGACATGAAATCTCCGCTTAGTGAAGGTAATTCGAATTCGTCAGACCCATCATAAACCGTACAATAGTTAGTTCATGTTGTCCTTACTAATCAATTTTCGTAATCGCTGGAAACTCTACGGACAGTGCGCTTCATTGTTCGTGCTACGCACTCAACGAAGCCCTAGCTGTTATGTGCAGTGCTTTTATAATCTTTCATTTCTGTTTTTTACTGTGTCAAATACTTTAATATTATTTGCTACAGCGAAGTCAGAAAGGCTTGAATCAGAAGTTATTAGTAAGTCACAATCCTTTGTTAATTCAAGAAGCAGAGAGTCTGTCAAGCCAAGGTTGTAATATCCGTCACTCTCAGTTCCTAAAATAGATTCGATGAACTTTTCAGATGCAGCTTTCATTGTTTCACATGTTTTTGTCACATACTGGTACTTTCGTTCCCCTCCAAATTTGTTTAACAAATTGTCAACCTCTGTCCAGACATTTGGCAATACGACCAATTTATCAAAGGTCTCTATTACTGCCATGAGGTCATGGAAATCTTGCTCCTCATAAATCGATGTCCGTTTGTGTTGGCCTATTAGTCTAGTATCAATTAGTCCAAGGATTATAACAATGAGTGCATTTGTGTCAATTGCAATCATTCCCTATTATTAAAAATGTAAAAGCCAACAACGTCCTTGTTTTCATTTATTTCAACTTTTTTATAAAGTCTGAGGAATTGAAATTCTGAAGTCAACGCACTCAAAGGATTTCCTCTCTTGTTAGTATTCTCAACAAGATATGAGACAACTATTTCCCAAGTCTTTTTGTCACCTTTTAACTCAGCTTGCTCAAGTCTAAAGTCCGGATTTTGAAGTGTTGACAAGTCCTTGAGATTTTCTTTAGCGATCTCTAATAGTTCATTTAATTTCATAGTAATATTCTTTGTTGGTTTATGCATTCTGACTAACGTGTAGCGCTATAAATAGTTGCCGATTGCGGGGTACTGCGCTTTCGGGCTGCTCCACAGCCAATGCGTGCCACAACCCGTGAAATACCTAATGAACCGGCAATTATTTTATAGCGTCGTGTTGGCAGTAGTAGTTTTGTCATACTATTTTTGTTTCACAATTCTTAATGCTATATATGGTTTTGCTGGTAATTCGATTAAACTATGTCCTGAAAATTTCTTTTCTATTGGGGTTACCGTCATGTCCCAGGTATCAATTATTTCAATACTAAAAATCGAGTTTTCAGGAAGGTCAATTATGGCACTTCTGGGTTGATCATCATTAAAATAGACCAGATAGTATTCATTCTCTATTCCTATTGAAGCAAAAGGCATCCACCATTCAAGTAAAGCAATCGGCTTCAAATAGGCAGGGGCTGTTTCAATTATTTTATGAAGAAATTTAATTCTTTCAGGGCTTTCCCCTTTTAAATCGCCACCTTTTGACCACCACAAGATATCAGATGATTTATCTGGAAAAGTAAGAGGGTTTTCAGTTTCGTAAGTTTCACCATGACCGACATATCCTCCGTTTACAAAACCTCTCCAGAATTTCTCAGTCATTGATTTCGCTGTTAAATTACCCCATGACCAGTGTACGTTTCCTTCATATCTGCATTCATCAAAAACAATGGGTTTCTTATATTTTTCCCTGTATTCTTTTGCTTTATATGTATCT
>JBDNGV010000096.1:0-2509 GCA_041689125.1 Daejeonella sp. | reverse complement strand
TACTACTGATATTAGAAAAGAAATTTAATTAAAATAACTTAATCGAGAAATCATTTTACTTAAATGCCAATTCCCAATTTCCCTATTTCCTTTGCCCCATTTTTGATTCCCTTTTTTCCACAGCCAACTCAATAATTAAATAAGACACAATATGACCACAACAATAAAAATCCTTTTATCACTCTTAGCGGTATTTATTGTTATACAGTTATTTAAGCCTAAAAAGAATCAATCGGCTTTCTAAAGTCCTAATGATATTTAGGAATGCCGACTTGTCTGATGTGTAGCGCGCTGAATTGTCGAAATGGTGGGAAGAAGTAAGGGCACGGGTTCTGCCTAATATAAAATTGAAACATTAAAAAAATGCCATCTAAGAAATAATTTCTTAGATGGCATTTTTATGTTGATATAGTTTTTTATAAAGCTTCTGAAACTACTTCAGTTACTTCAGGTACCATGCGTTTTAATAGGTTCTCAATTCCTGATTTCAATGTTATTGCAGATGAAGGGCAACCACTGCATGATCCTCGTAATTCAACAGTAACAATACCTTCTTTAAATGATCTGTAGCTGATTGCACCACCATCTTGCTCAACTGCCGGACGAACATAATCATGCAATATCTGCTGTATTTTAATTTCAGTTTCTGAACCTTCAAAATTTGCCAAGGCTTCTTCCTTCTCAACGATATTAAGTTCAGATTCAATTGCACCTTTGACAAATTCTTTCAGTATTGGCTCAATATCCTGCCAGTCGGCTGTTTCAGATTTCGTAATAGTCACGAAATTACTTGCAAAAAATACGCCGGTAACAAAATTGAACTTAAAGAGTTCGCGTGCAAAATGTGATTTCTCAGCACTTTCCCTATTTGGAAAGTCAATGCTATTATTTGTAAGTAACTTATTTACCAGAAACTTACGGGTAGCAGGATTGGGGGTAATTTCTGTATATACGGTTGTGGTTGAAGTTGCAGTACTCATATTAATGTGTTTGTATGTAAATTTACTAATTTTTAAATTCTTAAAATGCTGAAATAAAGTTATGACACATGAATGACTGCTTGAACACCGGTATAATTGGAGGGTGAAATTGCCTTCAGTTCTTTTTTTACCTCATCAGATACTTCTAGTTTATCAACAAATTCAGCAATGGTATTCTTATTAATTTGTTGATTTGTGCGAGTAAGGTCTTTCAGTGCTTCATATGGATTTGGATAAGCTTCACGACGCAAAATGGTTTGAATTGCTTCAGCAACTACTGCCCAGTTTGATTCAAGATCAGCTTGAATACCTTGTTCATTTAGTAATAGTTTTTTAAACCCTCTCAAGGTCGATTTTATTGCAATAAGTGTATGTGCAAGTGGAACGCCAATATTTCTGAGAACAGTCGAGTCAGTCAGGTCGCGCTGTAGTCTGGAAATTGGTAGTTTCGCCGAAAGATGTTCAAATATGGCATTCGCAAGACCCAAGTTACCTTCAGAATTTTCAAAGTCGATCGGATTAACCTTATGTGGCATCGCAGATGAACCTACTTCCCCCGCTTTGATTTGCTGCTTGAAGTAATTCATCGAAATATACGACCAGATATCTCTGTTCAAATCTATCAGAATGCTGTTTATCCGTTTCATGGCGTCACAATGTGCCGCAAAATTATCGTAGTGTTCGATTTGTGTGGTATACTGAGAACGGTTTAATTTCAATCGTTCATTCACAAAATCATTTGCAAAATTAGTCCAGTTAATGTTAGGGTAAGCTACATGATGTGCATTAAAATTACCTGTAGCACCACCGAATTTAGCAGAAAATGGAATCGATTTTAGTTGCTCAAGCTGGACTTCAATTCGCTCAACAAATACCTGCAATTCTTTTCCCAATAAAGTTGGGGATGCAGGTTGACCGTGAGTATGAGCAAGCATAGGTATTGTGTACCATTCTGAAACTCTGCCCTTTAAAAAATCCAACAGTTCGTTCAATGCAGGAAGATAGGATAAGTTGACAGATAGTTTAAATGAGTGAGGTATAGCAGTATTATTGATATCCTGTGAAGTAAGGCCAAAATGGATAAATTCTTTAAACTCATTTAAGCCTAATTCGTTGAATTTGTCTTTTATAAAATATTCAACCGCTTTCACGTCATGATTGGTAGTTTTTTCAATTAATTTGACAGCCTCAGCATCAATCTCAGAAAAATTTAAATAAATCCCTCTTAAAGCTTCGAATTTACTTGTATCGATATTTATTAATTGCGGTAAAGGCAACTCACATAATGAGATAAAATACTCCACTTCAACATATACCCTGAATTTGATTAATGCTGCTTCAGAGAAGTAAGCGGATAATTCCTTGGTAGAGTTATGATAGCGTCCATCGATGGGAGAAATGGCAAATAATGGCGACAAATTCATATTTTTTAGATTTATGCGAAGTTAAGGATTTTGAAAGAGATAGACCTAATAAGATAGACCTAAGAATGACAAAAAATTGCTTGGTGGGATAGCTATTTATTTAAT